>JAHFPK010000452.1 GCA_023266715.1 Hyphomicrobiales bacterium
ATAGATCGCGGGCAGCGAGGTGTGGGCGAGCTGCGAAAGGAATGTCACAAGGCCAAGGCCCCAGAGCTCATGGTGGCTCACCAGCAGTTTGAGCGAGCCTAGGGGATTGGCTTTACCCCACGAAAAGGCTGCGCGATTTTCCGGCTTCAATGATTCCGGCAAAACCAGAAGACCATAGGCAAAATTCAGCAGGCTCATGCAGGCTGCAGCCCAGAAGGGATAGTGCACATTATAGCTTCCCAAAATGCCGCCAAGCGCTGGCCCCAGAATAAAGCCGATGCCGAAGGCCGCCCCCAGCATGCCGAAGTTCTGGGCGCGTTTTTCCGGCGGGCTCACATCGGCGATGTAGGCGCCCGCCATTCCAATGCTTGCGGCGGTAATGCCTGAAATGATCCGTCCCACGAACAGCCATGATAGCGCCGGGGCCAGGGCCATCAGAATGTAATCGAGGCCCAGGCCCAGATTTGACAGAAGCACGATGGGCCTTCTGCCGAAGCGGTCGGAGAGCGAACCGATAGTGGGCGAAAAGAGAAACTGCATGGTGGCCCAGGCGGTGCCGAAAATCCCCACCATCTCGGCGGCCCGCGCCGTGTTGCCGCCGACAAAGCTTTCAATGAGCTTGGGCAGCACGGGAATGATGATGCCAAGGGCCAGCATGTCCAACGCCACGGTTATAAAGATGAAAATGAAAGCCGCGGGCCGGGACTTCACGCCTTCAGCAGCCATTCGTGTTCTTTGGCGTTGTGGAACTTCCAGGTGCGCCGAGGCCCCGCCATGACGTTGAGATAGTAGAGATCATAGCCGTGGCAGGTGGCGCAGGGGTGATAACCCTTGGGCACCAGGGTCACATCGCCATCCTCCACGGCCATGGCTTCATCAAGCTCACGGTCATCGGTGTAAACCCGCTGGAAGGCGAAGCCTTGCGAGGGATTGAGCCGGTGATAATAGGTTTCTTCGAGTGCTGACTCATGGGGCAGATTGTCTTCGTCATGCTTGTGGGGCGGATAGGATGAGGTATTGCCGGCGGGCGTCAGCACTTCCACCACCAGAAGGCTTTCGGCCATTTCCCATTCAGGAAGAATGTTGGTGACATGGCGCACGTTGGAACCCTTGCCACGGGTTTCCTGCACAAGCACATCGGGAGCAATGACGCGCGGCGGCAATTTTCCCTTGCCCGGAGCGGAACATACGGCGAGCACCAGATCTTCGGTCGCCTCCACGGACCAGACGATGCCGGGCGGCACATAGACCGACCAGGGCCTGCCCTCGAAGGGCGACGTGCGCCCGCCCAGAATGCCCATTTCTTCAGCGCCTACCCTAACGCTGCCGCGGCCGCTCACAAAAACCAGGCAGGTTTCCCGGTCGCCATCGGTGCCGGTGGCCAGTTCACCAGGCTTGCGTTTCCACAGGTCGAAGCCCACATAGGTCCACCCCGCCGTTTTCGGCGTGACGTGATGGACGCGACCACCGCCCTTGCGCGGCTTCACCAGAAGTTTGGACATTTAGATAAGGCCACCCTCTTTCAAGAATCGCTTGAGATTGTCACATCCCATCTTAGCATATTTCGCGGGCGGCGCCTTCTCCGGATCCTGCTCGGCCTCAACCACCACCCAGCCACTATAGCCTTTAAGTTCCTTGAAAACGGAAACATAGTCAATGGAGCCGTCGCCTGGCACGGTGTAAACGCCGGCCAGTACGCTGTCGAGAAATGACCAGTCGTGTTTGTCGGCCTCGGCCTTCACGGCAAGGCGCACATCCTTGCAGTGCACATGGGAAATGCGCTTTTTATAGACTCGCGCAAGTCTTACGGGATCATCGCCGCCCCAGGTGGCGTGGCCCGTATCAAGCAGCAGGTTCACGGTCTCGCCGGTTCCTGCCATCATCCGGTCAATCTCCGCCGCCGTCTGCACGACGGTTCCCATATGATGATGATAGGCGAGCTGGAAACCGTCGGCTTTCAACAGTTCGGCAAATCTGGTGAGCCGCGTGTTGAAGGTTTTCCATTGTGCATCGGTCATCACGGGCCGGGTGGAAAGTGGTGCCGTCTTGTCGCCGTGCACTGTGTTGGTGCATTCGGCCGCGATGAACACGGCTGTACCCATGGCCTTCAGGAGCTTGCGATGGTC
>JAHFPK010000453.1 GCA_023266715.1 Hyphomicrobiales bacterium
ACATATTGCCTAGGCCACTCGGAATTTGAAAGAGCCACGGGTTTTTTCCGTCATGGAATTGTTATTCAGCTGCGCCACAACCTTGCTCTTGCCGTCAATTTTTGCGGTGAATACCAGTGATAGGGCATTGCTATTCCAGGTACCATTGGTATCTGCGCCAAGATAGGTATTCGCGGTAGTTTTCAAATAATCCTGGTGGCCATAACCGTTAATTTCCAGCCTATCCCCCACATCCACCGCATGCGCGGCCGACTGTATGCCAACTGCCATAAACGCCATGCCGATGGTTTTTGACAAACGCTGTTTGCCGATTTCTTGCATTTTTCTCTCCTATAAGAACAAAAAAACAACCGATACTTCCTCATCACGGTTTTGCCGTCAGGCCGCCATCCAAAATTCACTCAGTACTTCGTCATATTTAGAGCTTGAAACTGCCGACCATCTTGTCCAGTTGCTCCGTTGCCGCATTCAGATTCTCGCTCTGGTGCGCAGCATGGTTGGTTTGCGCCAGGGCGTTTTGCGCGATACCCGCAATCTGCTCAGTTTTGCCGCTGATGTCCTGCGCTGTCCCCGTCACCTCCTCCGTCGCCGCCGCAATTTGCTGAATCAGACCGCTGACGCCATTGATGCTGGCTAGGATATTTTCCAGCGCCGACTGCGCGCTTGCTGCTTTTTCCTTGCCGATTGCCGCGGCATCCTTGCCAGAGAAAATGCACTGTATGGCGGTGCCGATTTCTCCCTGAATTCTTTCGATCATCTGATGGATTTCCACAGTGGCCTTGGCCGTGCCTTCCGCCAGTTTGCGCACCTCGTCCGCCACCACCGCGAAGCCTCGTCCCTGTTCGCCGGCTCTGGCTGCTTCAATCGCCGCATTCAGCGCCAGCAGGTTGGTTTTGTCGGCTATGTCCTTAATCACGCGAACCACCTCCCCGATATGCGCCGAGCTTCCTCCCAGCGCTTCCACCAGATGGGCCGCCTCATCCACCGAGTCCGACACTTGGTGCGTACTGGCGATGGTTTCCCGGATGACCTGACTGCCGTCCTTTGCGACGCCATACGCACTGGTGGCGGAATCTGCTGCCGTGGAAGCCTTTTGCGCCATCTCAACGAGCGTGGCGGACATGGCTTCCATCGCGTGCGCAATCCGGGTGGCCTGTTCGGCCTGGGTCTGCCCACCTTGCGACAATTTTGAGGTGGCTGCCGCCACTTCTTCTGAAGCGGCACTCACATCTTTCGACACCGTCACGATTTTGGAAATCAGGTTATGCATATTGCCCGTATAAGTGTTGATCCAGTTTGCGATCTCCCCAAATTCGTCGGTGCTTTGGATATTGACCTTCTTGGACAAATCGGTGGTGCCGCTGGCCATGTGCCCCAAAATTTCCTTCAGGTTGGCGGTAATGGAGACAATGATGTAGTAAGAAACTATCCCAAGCCCCAGAATGATCAAGCCGGCCATGCCGATATTAATCATGAGGCCGCGCTGAACGTAGCCTTGGCTGGCGCTTAATCCCGATTCAAATTCTTTGGTTGCAAGTTCCTTGGAAGAGGAAAGCGTGGTATTCAAGGCTTGCAATGCGGGCTGCATTTTTTCCATGGCTTTGCCGATGTCGCCGGTTTTTATACCCAGCATGATGGATGCGGATTCGTTGGCCGATTGATAATAAACATCGAATTCGCTCTTGATTTTTTCCGCGATCGGCATCTTGCCAGGAATGGCGGACATGCCCGCCACCGTTTCTTTGAAGTTCGCGGATTTTTCCGCAGCCTGGTCAAGCCCCTTCTTGTCACCGGCGGTCACCGCGTTCTTCAGGGTCTCCTGAATGCCGGCAAGATCGGCTATCAGCAACTGGGTTTTATCGAGAAAGGGATAATCGACTTTGCCAACCCGGTTTAATAACGTCGAGGTCGAAGAAGAAAGAACGTAGGTGATCGTGATGCCAATGACGAATATCAAAATAGCCACAATCGGCAGCGACCATATTTTCTGTTTTATATTCATTCCTATATCCCTTGGTTAGAACAAATTGCACCTCCTTGGAGCCAGTAACCGACATATCGCTCAGGTCATCGTCATCCGCTTGACGCTCGCCATCACTTTCTTTCGCGACGGCATATCGAGCGC
>JAHFPK010000454.1 GCA_023266715.1 Hyphomicrobiales bacterium
GACGCCACGAACGCGGTTGCTGGCAAATCATAGATGCTCTTTCCATCGGCTATCTGCAGGATGACGCCATCGCTCATGACGGCCACGCGATCCGACATGGTCAGCGCTTCGCCCTGGTCGTGGGTAATGTAAATAAAGGTAATGCCAACGCGCTTTTGAATTTCGCGCAGTTCATTGCGCATGTGCTGGCGCAGCTTGAGGTCGAGGGCGGAGAGCGGCTCATCAAGAAGCAATACCTTGGGCTCCACGGCAAGGGCGCGGGCAATGGCGACGCGCTGCTTCTGGCCGCCCGATAACTCGCTGACCAGTTTTTTTCCCTGGTCCGGCAGGGCTATGAGATCGAGGAGTTGATCGGCCTTCTTCACCCGTGCGGCCTTGTCCATGCCACGCACGCGCAGACCATAGGTGATATTCTCGGCCACGGTCATGAGCGGAAAAAGTGCAAGATTCTGAAAGATCAATGCGGTGGGGCGCATGTTGGGGCCGATACCCACCATATTCTCGCCGCCAATGCGGACCACGCCAAAAGATGGATCGAGAAAACCGGAAACAGTTCGAAGAATGGTTGTCTTGCCGCAGCCGGATGGCCCGAGAAATGAGAAGAATTCCCCGCCCTTGATATCCAGCGTTGCATCGCTCACCGCGGTGAAATTGCCAAATTTCACCGTAATATGGTCAAGTTCAACACCTGAACTCATCGTGTCAATTTCCCCTGTGCCTTATCCGGGCTCTCGCGTCCCGCTTTGCCTCACTGTCTACCGAACTGCCTTTGAGTTCAAGTAGAGTAAAACGAATCCCCTAAAAACCCAGCCCCGGATTTCTCCGGGGCTGATGCATTGATTGAAAGCCGATTGGATCAGGCAGCCTTGAACTTGTCGGCGTACTGGCTGCGGATTTCGGCATACCATGCCGGCTCCACGGGCCAGGGCCACAGGTTCTTGAGCGCATCGCCAGGGAAGGCTTCCTGGAAATTCTTCTTGGCGACTTCGGAGAGCAACGCATCGGCGCCGGTGACGACGGGGTTGTAGCCCGAGCCCTCGGCAACAGCGGCGGACGCTTCCGGTGTCTCAAGATAATTCATGAAGGCGTAGACCTGGTCCACGTTCTTGGCGGCCTTCATCAGCGACAGGCCATCAACCCAGGCAATGGCGCCTTCCTTAGGCGCCGTATAGTTGACGGGCTTGCCATCCTTCTTGAGTGAAAGCGGCGGGCCATCCCAGGTCAGGCCGATCCACACGTCGTTCTCCATGAGACCCGACTTGGTATTATCGGCTGAATCCCAGAACTGCTTGACCCAGGCCTTGTGCTCGATGGCAAAGGCAAGAATCGGATCCCAGATTTTCTTGAAGCTGTCCTCGTCCTTGTAGCCGTCGAGCATGCGGTTTGATGGCATCTTGCCGTTTCCATCCCACCACAGGCCGATGCTGAGCAGATAGGAGTGCGGACGGCCCTGCACGTGACCCTTGACGTCCTCATCCCAGAGCGAGCCATAGCTCAGTTGAGCAGGATCGCCCTTGTAGAGGTCGGTGCGGTATGAAATTGCCTCGGAGCCCCAGCAATGGGGCATGTGATAGATACCGCCGTCCCAGGTCCAGAGCTTGGCAGAACCTTCCATCATCGCCGGCAGGATGCTGCTCGCATTCGTCAGCTTGCTGGTATCAAACGGGGCAAGAACGTTGAGATCCTTGTACTGCGGCGCCCGGTTGAGTGTCGGCTGGCAGAGGTCGAAGCCTTCACCGCCAGTGGCCTGGAGCTTGTTGATCTGTTCTTCGTTCTGGGAGAATGGTGTCTGGTTAACCTTAATGCCCGAAGCCTTCTCGAAGTTCGGGATCACGTCGCCTGGGAATTCATCCGACCACATCAGCAGGTTGAGTTCGCCCGATGACGAAAAGGCGTTTTTTACATAAAGCGGGCTGGCAAAACCTACGGCACCCAAGGCCGCGCTGGCCTTGAGCAGCGAGCGGCGGGAGATCATCGCCGCACGGAGAGTTTCCTGAGTAGAAGTTAGTTTTTTCATGCTGACTGTCCTCTGACTGTTGGGGCGGGATGCCCCACATTGTTTCCTCAAAATGCCACGCCCGGTTTTCCCGGCTTCTGTCTGTCATTTCAGGATAGTATGACAAT
>JAHFPK010000455.1 GCA_023266715.1 Hyphomicrobiales bacterium
GAAGAACATCGGTGAGCTTCTTTAGTTCGGCATGGGAATAGGCGGCTCCACTGGGGTTGGATGGTGAATTGAGGATTAGCCATTTGGTTTTTGGCGAAATTGCCCGTTCCAAATCCACAGCCTGCACCTTGAAGCCATGCTCCAGGGAGGTCTGCACGACGACCGGAACACCACCAGCCAACATCACGATATCGGGATAGCTCACCCAGTAAGGTGCAGGAATAATCACCTCGTCGCCTGGGTTTACCGTCGCCATCAGCGCATTGAACAACACCTGCTTTCCACCGGTTCCAACTGAAACCTGTGAAGGCTTGTAATCCAGCCGGTTTTCACGCTTGAACTTGGCGCAAATTGCTGCCTTCAGCTCGGGGATTCCGTCCACCGGGGTATATTTGGTTTTGCCGGCGCGAATGGCGGCAATGGCCGCTTCTTTGATGTTGTCCGGCGTGTCAAAATCCGGCTCTCCGGCGGCAAGGCCGATGATATTCTTGCCCTCCGCCTTCAAAGCCATGGCCTTGTTGGAAATGGCAATGGTGGCGGAAGGTTGAATACGGTTCAATGCGTCAGAAATAAAAGCCATCGACAGAAGTTCCTCCAGAAACGGTGGCGATCCTCTAACCCCAACGCCTTCCTCCCGCAAGCCACAATCCAGCGCATGAAATCAGGCGTTCTTCGTGCCATGATACATTATGGCTGATTCACCATTTCTCATCGTTGGCGGCGGAATTGCGGGCCTTGCGGCGGCGTTGGGCCTGGCACGCATCGGAAAATCCTCCCATATCCTGGAAAAAGCTCCGGATTTTGAAGAAGTTGGCGCCGGCCTGCAATTGGGGCCCAATGCGGTTCAGGCCCTGCGATGGCTTGGCGCCTGGGATGCTGTCGCTCCCCATTGCGTGTCCCCTGCTGAGATTCAGGTACGCGATGGCATATCTGGACATATCTTGCAGCGTATTCCTCTGGGTGAAACATTCGAGAAGCAGTTCGGCGCGCCCTATCGCCTTGCCCACCGGGCGGATTTGCTGAATGGCCTTCTCGAATCTGCCCGCTCAAAATCCAGCATAAAGCTGCAAAGCGGCGCCGAAGTCGCACATGTTTCAATTGCCGAAACCACTCTCTCCCTGAATTCAGGCAAAAGTCTCAAAGGTGAAGCCATCATTGCCGCCGACGGCGTGCACTCCGAAATACGAAAACTCTTGATCGGACAGCCTGGAAAAAACGCTGTCGGCCACATGTTGCACCGGGGCCTCACCCCCATTGCGTCAGTTCGAGCAAGCGTCAATATTGATGTCGTAACCCTTTGGCTTTTTCCCGGCGGCCACGTTGTTCACTATGCGGTCAGCAATTGGAGACACTTCAACGTTGTTGCGGCAGTAGAGGATTCTGAAATTTCTCTCTGGACTGCATTCCAAGGCGCTTGCCAGCCACTCGCTGATATTCTTGATTTAAAAATCAACTGGACGAAATGGCCCGCACGCGATTTTGATCCCGTGCGAAACTGGAGTCAAAACCGCACCGTACTCATCGGTGATGCAGCCCACGCCAGCCTGCCCTATCTGGCGCAGGGTGCAGCCATGGCTCTTGAGGATGCCTGGGTGCTTTCCAATGCAATACAAACTGCCAATGACCTGGAAGCAGCTTTCCAGAAATATTCCGGTCTGCGTTTCAAACGCACCGCCGCAATTCAGAAGAGGTCGCGCCAACTCGGCAAGATTTATCACGCCGGAGGTGCCCTAAGACACGCCCGCAACGTTATTTTGAAAGCAACGCCGTCCACTGGCTTCCTAAAACAAATGTCGTGGATCTACGATTGGAAACCCTAGGGAAAGTGACCTCCCACGAAGTCGCTTCACCTTGTTTAGACAATGAATTCGATTATTGGGGGCTCTTAGAGCAAATCCCGGCGAAGTTGCATGACTTCGCCGACAAGGATTTGCTCCAACATATTGATTTGGCGCGATTCCTTTTCGGCAAGGTGATTCCACCTTGCCGGGAAGCGCGCTAGATGTGGACTCTCAATAGGTTGTTCCCGGTTTTGGGGATTCTGCTGATGGGTGGTTTATCACCGATGGCGCTGTGCGGTCGATGGTAATTGTATCTTTGAAGCCATCGCGGCAGTTCTTCGGC
>JAHFPK010000137.1 GCA_023266715.1 Hyphomicrobiales bacterium
AGTGGATCATCCCCGCGAAGAGAATGAAGGCCAGAAGGCCCCATGTTATTTACTTGTCCGACCAGGCCATGGACATCATGATTGCGCTGAAGACCTGCGCAGGAGGATCCAATTTCATCTTGCCGTCCCGGTATGAAGGTGACAAGGGTATGTCCAACAACACCCTCAACCGCGTTATAACTGTCACGGTCGAGCATGCGAAGAAAAAGGATTTGCTTCTGGACGATTTCACTGTTCACGATCTGCGCAGAACAGGTTCTACGCTCCTGCACGAAGCAGGCTTCAATACGGATTGGATCGAAAAATGTTTAGCCCATGAGCAAAAAGGAGTTAGGGCCACCTACAATAAGGCTGAGTATGCAGATCAGCGCAAAGACATGCTTCAGCAATGGGCGAGTATGGTCGATGCTTGGATTGCCGGAACGGAAATTACCCCAATCCTTCATCAAAATAGGGCAGCGGCTTGACGGAAAAGAAGGAGCAATCAGGCCTGTTTCCGCACAGGTCTGAATTTGCGTTGGTGGACGTCCGGAGACATGTAGGGCTGGATCAGAGCAGTACGCCTTTGTTCGATCCAGTTCTCCACTTCATCAAGATCCCAGACGACGCAGCGCGGGGTCAGGTTGAATCTTTGCGGGAAATCTCCACTCTTCTCAAGCCTGTAAATTGCTGAGTCAGAAAGCGGAATCAGTTGAAGTAGTTCTTCGCGCCTGATCAGTCGCTTGACCTGAATGGGTTTGCTCATTGTCGATTCCTAACTATTCAGAACTATCGACAATTACAGCGTGCCTATGGGGCGGTCGGGATTTCGAAATTGATCCAAAAAGGGCGCATTTCGAGATTGCTTACAATGGCGTCCTAACGATCATTGTGTCTTGCACCACCACTGAAGATGAAAGCGACTTCGGGGTGGAAGGTGTTGGGCATAGGTTGTGATTTTTTATGGCGGCTCGACCCCTCACTTAACTACAAGCCGTAATTGACTTGCAGCATGCCTTGCCATCACGGCTATAGTGTAGCCGCGCTTGGCCAGCGCGGCAGGTGCGCTGCCCTCGAAGTAGCTGGAGGACAGGTCGTAGAGCACCAGACCGCCGGGACTCAGGTGCCGCGTCGCGAGCTTCTTCTCGATCATGTTTTGGCGCGCGAGCAGCCAGTCCATCGCCGCGTACAGATCCTGCTCATCGGCTGCGGCTAAGCCGAACGCTTCAGCCGGCGTGCTGGTGTGCCACCGGCGTGTGGTCGCCAGCTTGGCCTGAGGGGCCAAGATGCGTGAGGCCACCATGGCGAGCACCATATCCCCGCTCGCGGGAGGGCTTGGCGGCGCGATCAGGGAGGCAAAGCCCAAGCGTTGCATGGCTACATGCACGGTCTGGACGCCGCCATGTGCGCGAGAAGCCGTCACATCGAAGCCACTGGTTACGGGCCCCCATTGTTTGCCATGCAGCACTGCGCGGATGGCTTCGATTTGCGCCATCGACAGGCTGCGTCCGTTATTTGCCGCCGAAGGCGGCATCAGGGATGAGTTGCTTCGCCTACGTGCCATGGCTCACACCGTTCTCAACGGTGCGCCCCTTACCTATGTACCCAGCGGAACGGACCTTTTGGAAGCAGCGTTTGAACTGATCGACGAATTTGAGAGCGTTGCGCAATTCATCGAAGCAGCCCAGGCTATTGTGCAACCGCTGGCGAACTTGGTGCCGGTATCGGATAGGAAGTAAATTGCAGTTGCCCCGGCACGATATCTTTTCTACCAGTCGTTAAATCGAAGTCTTCTGCCGACAATCACAAGTTGAGTCTCGGGCATGCACGCACATAGTGCGCCGATATTGGTGGTGCACCACCGTTGTGCGTTCACAGACGGGGTGCTGTGCTGCTGCCGCCCTCTGTAATCAGTTTATTTTGCGTTGATTCAATGTCTTAGGTGTCTATCCCGGCGATGGTCCGCGAGTTGCGTTAACTACCTCATCTCCGAGGTATCGAGCAGCTATGCAATTCGTACCAATCTTCGTCGGCATCGCCATGACCCTGCTGGCCCCTCTTGCTGCTGCGGAGGCGGTGCCCGCACACGGCGCTATCGAGATTCGGGTTGAATCCGGCAATTGGGGCAATGCGCCTACTCGGGACATCGAGACCGTATTATCGGCGGTCGCCGCCACGCTGCTGCCTTCGTTTCCGCAGTATGCCGCTGCGCGGGTCTCCGTCGCGTACAGCGCCGCCGGACCGAGCGTTCTCTTGGAAAAGTCTGCCGATGGCACCCGTCGCGTTTTCTTGAATGTGCGGGACGCGCGCTGGGATCAATTCACCTACCAGTTCTCCCACGAGTTGTGCCACATCTTCACCAATCACGAGCATCGGGAGATCGCCCCTGGCGTGGTGGCCCGCGATCATCAATGGTTCGAAGAAACGCTCTGCGAGGCGGTATCGCTTGTTGCGCTGGAGCGGATGGCGACCCACTGGGAGCAGTCACCGCCGCATCCGGGCTGGAAGGGCTACGCCTCGGCGTTTCGGGAATATGCAGAACGGCTGCGCGAAGAGCAGCATCGGCGGCTGTCACCCGACGAGTCCCTGGAACAGTGGTTCGCTGCAAACCGGGAGGCATTGGAGCGCAACCCTTATCTCCGGCAAAAAAATGAATTACTCGCCGCGAAGCTGTTGTCGCTATTGGAATCCATGCCGGACAGTCTCGAAGCCGTCGGCTATCTGAACGCACAATCGCCGCCGCCCTCTGGGAGCTTCACCTCCTATCTGGAGTCCTGGTACAACTGCTGCCCACCAAGACACCGCGCTTTTGTCGTCCAAGTGATTGCCTTACTCGACGGGGCAACGCGTGCGCCGGCGTGAAACACAGCCCGGGTGGCCGGGCTGTGTGTGGATACCGCGTTTTCTCAGCCGCCGAGGCGGTAGACCACCGTGCGGTGCGACTCACGGATGATTGGTGTAAGACCACCGCCTTGCACCTTTGCCGGGTTGGCCTTGCTCCGTGGTGGGACCCACTTTACCGGATTGGCCGGTCGCGCCGGCCAATCCGGTCTGTGCCCCTTGTTGCTGCTGTTTCGCCAACTGCAACTGCGCCGCTTGTTTCGCGGCCATCACCTTGTTGACTTGATGGCTGACCATTTCATCCCGCCCGGCCAGCGCGGGGGTAGCAGCAACCAAGAAGGCGCCCATCAGCGCCGTCATCGTCAGTGTTTTCATGATCTTTCTCCTTAGGATCCTATGGCTCGGCGTGACCACGCGCTATCGGTGGCACAAGGGCACGCCGGGAAGATGCATTCACGACCGCCCGGCGATAGCACGCCACGGCGATCACTTTGCGAGTCGAGTTGTAAGGCTAGGATTGGAACTTGCAGAACAGAATCTGCAACGGCGGTCCGCAGGATCGCTGTAATAGGGAGGATTCTGCCGCGACCCGGCGGTTTATCGGTGGTTCGAAAAACCGCTCCGCCCACACGTTGGAAGTTGGCAGCGCGTCAAAATGAAAATTGACCGAAGGTTTGATCTGATCAGCCGTCTTCTGGCATTGGATCAGGCAAGCGGCGGTGCTCGCCCCGGTTCCTTCGCAAGGCATTGTCATCGCCGTAGCACGAGATACCGGCAGCGGCATTACGCACGCTTGCGTCACCAAGACGAATTGCAGCGCAAGCATCACGCCCAGCATCCATCGAGCCAGCCCTTGCACTGAATTGTGGGAACCTGCGCTGCCTATCAACATCTTGTCCACCAAAAGCGGGGTACCGAAACTCTTTCTATCAGGATAGTCGACCGTCAGTTCAGTACAAAGTCCGCCCCGATATCATCTCGGACAAATACCGGCGCGGTTGCCAGTCACGTCACAATGAAGAATGAGGCGATGATGGCGGCGGGGCGACACCCAGTATGCGATAAAAAAAGAGCCCCATTACCCAGCCCCGATTTCTTAACCCGCAATGAAAGGAAGCACAATGAAAAACCTCTTAACGCTCTTGCTGTCGATCGCTCTGGCTCTGGCCCTCGGCGCCGGCGGCGCCTTTGCTGGCGAGAAGATGGATGACATGAAGGGGATGGACATGGGCAAACCAGCCGCCCCGAGCATAAAAATCCACAAGACCGTAGGAGTCGTCACGGCGCTCGATGCCAAGGCCGGCACCGTGACCTTCGCCCATGAGCCCGTGAAAAGCCTCAACTGGCCGGCGATGACCATGACTTTCAGCGTCAAGGACAAAACGCTGTTCGACAAACTCGCCGAAGGCAAGAAGGTCGAATTCGAGTTCGTCAAAGAAGGCAAGACCGCCGTGGTGACTGGCGTGAAGTAAGCGACAGAGGTCGGCGGCGAAGCGTCTCGCCGGCCTCAATGCGCCCCGGGAACATGCTTGCTGGCGATCTTGCCGCCGCCGTCTGAGCACCCCTGCGACAGTTCGTTGAGTATCCCGCAATCTCTGGCTAGCCGCGACGCGCCGCACTGTCGACGCAGTTCCCGCAACTGGTCTTCCAGGCGCATGAGTTCGGCGATGCGCTTGGCCACGTGGCCGATATGCGAGTCCAGCAGCTTATTGACCTTTTCGCAGTTCTCATCGGGCGCATCGCGAAAGCGCATCAGGACGCGGATCTCGTCAAGCGTCATGTCCAGACTGCGGCAATTGCGAATGAAGGAAAGCCGCTCGGCGTGGGCGTTCCCATAAATACGGAAGTTACCTTCAGTGCGAGTGGTTTCCGGTAGTAACCCCTCGCGCTCGTAATAGCGAATAGTCTCAACTTGTGTCCCGGTCAAACGGGCAAGCTCTCCGATTTTCATGCTCATGGCGCGACCCTCTTCAGCGTTCGGGAACAACTCATCCGGTGCACTAATTGTAACCACTTGACTCTATAGTCGCTATAGGGTTTTAAATGAAGGCTCTTCAGGAGAAATGTCATGACGCAGCCTTCATCACACCATCAAGCTCCGGCGGAATCAACGTGCGGATGCACTCGCGGGTGTGCCGCGGAATCGCAGGTGTCACTTGTCGAACCACGTCGGGTCGGCACGACGGTATTGCTGATTCCGACGATGGATTGTCCAACCGAGGAAAACGACATCCGGCGCGCCTTGGGGGCAATCGATGGAATCCGTTCGCTCGACTTCCAACTATCGGCGCGCACACTGACCATCGATGCCGGCAAGGAGGTTATTGAGGAAGCGATAGGCGCCATTCGCCGGGCGGGATTCGAGCCCAAGACCGTGACGCAGAGTTCCGCCGAGGCTGCGCCATCGCAACCCTATGGCATAGACTCTGGCCTTGGACGGGTGGCTCTCGCGTTGCTGTTGGCCATTGGCGCGGAAGTGCTGGACTATTTCGCATCCAATACCATGCTCTTCAAGGGGCTGGGCATGGCGATAGCTCTCGCCGCAATCAGTCTGTCGGGTTTTTCGACCTACAGCAAAGGCCTTGCGGCACTGCGGCGCGGCCAGTTGAACATGAACGGTTTGATGGGCGTAGCGGTAACTGGTGCTTTCCTTATTGGCCAATGGCCTGAGGCCGCGATGGTAATGGCCCTGTATGCCCTTGCCGAGTTGATCGAGGCACGTTCCGTGGATCGGGCACGCAATGCGATCAAGAGTCTGCTGGCACTGACACCGGATACTGCCGAAGTTAGGCAAGCTGATGGACAGTGGCGAGAGCTTGCCGCAGCGCAAGTGGCACTTGGGTCAGTAGCTCGGGTCAAGCCGGGAGCCCGCATTCCTCTTGATGGCCGGGTGACAGCTGGCAGCAGCGCCGTCAACCAGGCACCGGTGACTGGCGAAAGCATTCCAGTCGACAAGACAACCGGCGATCCGGTCTTCGCCGGCACCATCAACGAGACTGGTACCCTGGAGTTCGAGGTTACGGCCGCCGCCGACAACACCACGCTGGCCCGGATCATCCATGCCGTCGAGCAAGCTCAGGGAACGCGTGCACCGACGCAGCGTTTCGTGGATCGCTTCGCGGCCATCTACACACCGGCCGTCTTCTTTATTGCGATGGCTGTGGCTGTGCTTGGCCCCTGGCTTTTCGATTGGAGTTGGACGCAGGCGTTCTACAAGGCGTTGGTGTTGCTGGTTATCGCCTGTCCTTGCGCGCTGGTGATCGCCACCCCGGTCACCGTGGTCAGCGGACTGGCAGCCGCCGCCCGACGCGGCATACTTATCAAGGGCGGCGTCTACCTCGAAGAGGCCCGCAAATTGCGCGCAATTGCCCTGGACAAGACCGGCACCATCACTGAAGGAAAACCGCGCCTTGTAGCGACTGAGGTATTGTCATCATCCATACCGGAATCGCAGATTCTCTCCTGGGCGGCAAGCCTGGCCGGGCACTCCGATCATCCGGTGGCAAAGGCGATCGCCAGCGGTCTGAATCTGCCAGAAAACGGTCTTACCGATTTCGTCGCCCTTGCGGGACGCGGGGTTGAGGCGCGCACCGATGGTCGGAAAATGACCTTGGGTAATCACCGTTTGATCGAAGAGCGCGGTCTGTGTAGCGCCGAGATCGAGGCACGCTTGAGTATTCACGAAACGCAAGGCCGCAGCGTGACGCTATTGGCATCGGAACAGCAGGTGTTGGCGATCTTCGCGGTAGCCGATACGATCAAGGAAAGCTCGCGCGAGGCTTTGGTAGAGCTGCATCAACTTGGCGTCGCTTCCGTGATGCTGACCGGCGACAATAGCGCAACGGCCAGCACTATCGCCAAACAGGCGGGCATCGACGATGCGCGCGGTAATCTGCTGCCCGAGGACAAACTGGCGGCTATCGAGGAAATGCAACGCCGCTACGGCGTAACCGCCATGACCGGTGACGGCATCAACGATGCGCCGGCGCTGGCCAGAGCCGACATCGGCGTGGCGATGGGGGCGGCGGGTACGGATACGGCCATGGAAGCGGCCGATGTCGTGATCATGAACGACGATCTGCGACGCATCCCGGAAACCATCCGTCTATCCCGGAGCGTGCATGCCGTTCTTTGGCAGAACATCGCACTGGCCTTGGGTATCAAGGCCGTATTCATGGTGCTGGCGATTGCCGGCAGCGCCACGATGTGGATGGCGGTCTTTGCCGACATGGGGGCCAGTCTCCTGGTTGTGACAAATGGACTTCGACTGCTGCGTAAGTGATGACGTTTCGGGAAAAAGACCTCATCGGGATCATGTGGCTATTTATATGTTGACCCAGGGCAGATAAAATGGGCGGTTTTGAAATTGATTAGAAATATCAGTCAGTGAAATTTCCCTCTGCTGACGCGTTGTCCATT
>JAHFPK010000138.1 GCA_023266715.1 Hyphomicrobiales bacterium
CCGCCGAGAATTTCGCAAATCTTGTCGTAGACGACTGCGTTGGTTTGATGGTCCTTGCCAAACATTTCGAAATCAACGCCAAGGGCCGCCCAGCGCATGCCGAAATCCGGCTTCCATTGCAACTTCACATGGCCGCCGGTTACAGGGAGTGTCGTATCGCGCCCGTCTTCATCGGCGAAAGTGATGGTGCCATTTTTGGCATCCACTTCCTTCATGGGCACATAGAGAATCCGTCCTGTGATGGGTGAGATGGGCAGGAAGGGGCTGTAGGTCGCCTGCCGTTCCTCACCAAGCGTCGGCAGCATAACGCCCATGATGGCGTCATAGCGTTCGGCGGCGCGGCGCAGCATGGCATCGAATTTGCCCGCCTTGTAATATTCCGTGGCGCTGGCGAATTCATAGTCGAAGCCGAAGGTGTCAAGGAAACGCCGCAGCATCGTGTTGTTATGGTGGCCGAAGCTCTCATAATCGCCGCCAAAGGGATTGGGCACGGAGGTGAGTGGCTTGTGGAGGTGCGGCTCCAAAAAATTGCGATCCGGAACATTGTCGGGAATCTTGCGCATGCCGTCCATGTCGTCGGAAAAGCACAGAAGCCGCGTTGGAATATCCGACATGGTTTCAAAGGCACGACGCACCATGGTGGTGCGGGCCACTTCGCCAAAGGTGCCGATGTGGGGCAGGCCTGAGGGGCCGTAACCGGTCTCAAACAGAATTTCCGTCTTTGGTGTTTTGCTCTTCTTGATCCGCGCCAAAAGCTTCCGCGCTTCCTCGAAAGGCCAGGCACGGCTTTCAAGAGCTGCGGCGGAAAGGACGGGGTCGGTCATGTGATCACTCGAAGTTATTCAGACATTGTGCCCGACAGGCTGGGGCCCGGCGTTGTTAGGGATGTCTCGAGACTTCGTCAATCTTTGAGGGCAAACCGTGCTTCGGACAAAGCGGTGCTTAACCTTGGTGCGGCGAAGTCGATGAAGGCCCTGATCTTCGGCGCCACGATGCGACGCTGCGCGTAGATGAGGTTTACGGGGACCGGCGGCGGCCTAAACTCGTTGAGCACAGGAACAAGGCGTCCTTCACGAATTGCATCGGTCATCATGTAAGACAACGCAATAGTGATTCCTTTGCCATGTTCGGCCGCGCTTATGCAAGCATGCGCATCATTGATCTCAAGTCGAATGGGAAGCGTAATGCGGGCAGGCTTGCCAGCCTTGAAATATCTCCACTCCCGGTTTGGCATCAATGCCGTTTGACCAATAATCGTGTGTATTTTCAGATCTTCGGGCGCTTTGGGGGAACCATGCCTGGCGAGATAGGCAGGACTGGCGACAAGCATGCGGCGGATGTCACCCACATGCCTTGAAACCAGCGATGAATCCGGCAAATTGGCAATGCGAATGGCAAGGTCGAAACCTTCATCGATGAGATCAACCACCCGGTCAAACAGCAGCAGCGAGACATTGATGCGCGGATTGGCGTCAATGAAGTCCATGACAATGGGTTGCAGCATGGCGCGCCCAAAGGTCAGCGAGGTGGTGATCGTCAGGTTGCCGCTCACGACATTCGACTGACCTGCAATTTCCTGTTCGGCGGTTTCAAGGTCACCGAGCAAGCGGCGTGCATCATCAAGAAATTTTATGCCGGGTTCCGTAAGCCGCAGACTTCTCGTCGTCCGGTCGAAAAGACGGACGCCCAGGCGCTCCTCAAGCGAAGCAATGGTGCGCGTGACTGCAGGAGGCGAGCTGTGAATAACAGCTGCCGCCTTGGCGAGACCGCCATGGTCAGCCACGGCGATGAAGACTCGGAGTTCGTGGAAGCGATCCATTGTTAATTCCATTTACTGGAATAATGTATTGTTTTCAACAACTATTATTTCATTATGTGGAATTGACTATCTCAGTGTTATCCGGAACATCCGGAGGTCACAACAAACAAATCTCGGAGACAAATTCATGTCACGCATTGCAACGCCTGCCTCCATCGAGGCCAGTTCAACAGCCTCACAGCCATTGCTTGAAGCAGTTAAAAAAATGTTAGGCAGCGTTCCCAATCTCTTTCGCATGGTCGGCAACAGCTCGGCGGCGTTAGAGGGCTATCTCGGACTCAATGGTGCCTTGTCCAAGGGCAAGCTCGACGCTAAAACTCGCGAGCGAATTGCACTTGCTATCGCGGAGATCAACGGGTGCAATTACTGCCTTGCTGCCCACACTTACCTTGGCAAAAACCTGGCGAAACTCGATGATGTCGAAATCGCAGCCAACCGCAATGGCGGCTCCAATGATACAAAGGCTGATACCGCCATTCGCTTTGCTGCAACGATTGCAAGAACACGCGGCCATATTGCCGACAGTGATCTGCAGGCTGCAAAGTTAGCCGGCTACAGCGACGCTGAAATAGTGGAAATTGTTGCCCATGTGGCCCTCAACACGCTGACGAACTACGTCAACAATGTCACCGGAACGGATATCGATTTCCCCATGGTTTCAGCCGCTAAAAAGGCGGCTTGAATCCCAACGATGATTGTGGGGACGGCGCAATGCGCCGCTCCCATCCCCATTCAGTTCAAAAATGGAATCAACAAATGGCGGACAAACCACCGCTGCCCCCGTTCACACTTGAGACTGCGATCCAGAAAGCCCGCATGGCTGAGGACGCATGGAACTCGCGCGATCCACAACACGTGGCGCTTGCTTACACCGTTGATAGCCAATGGCGGAACAGGACAGAATTTCCAAAAGGCCGCAATGAAATCATTTCGTTTCTGGAACGCAAGTGGGAACGTGAACAGGATTACCGGCTCATCAAGGAAGTTTGGGGTTGTCGTGGCAACCGCATTGCGGTGCGCTTTGCCTATGAGTGGCATGACAAGGAAGGCCAATGGTTCCGCTCCTATGGCAACGAGAACTGGGAGTTTGATGCGCATGGCCTGATGCAACGGCGATTTGCCAGCATCAACGACATGCTTATTCGTGAAAACGAACGCAAATACCATTGGCCGCTCGGGACACGTCCGGCAGGTCACCCCGGCCTCAGCGAACTCGGTCTCTGACAGCAACAGAACTGGATACGGACGGGATCATCATGGGCCACAAATTTGCGGAGATCGCCTTCACGCCCACTATAAAGAAAGAACAGGAGCGCAGCGGCAGCCGGCGCAGTTATGCCCGCATCGAAGAGGGAGACAACCACCACGACCGACTAGGTGCCGATGAAGCGGCCTTCATTGCGGAACGTGACAGTTTTTACATGGCTACCGTCAGCGAGACCGGATGGCCGTATATCCAGCACCGCGGCGGCCCGGCAGGTTTTGTGCGCATACTTGATGACAAAACCATCGGCTTTTCCGACTTCGCCGGGAATCGCCAGTATGTCAGTGTTGGCAACTTGCAGAACAACGACCGTGTTTCCATGTTCTTTATGGACTATCCGAACCAGACCCGCCTCAAGCTTCTGGGACACGTGCGGCTGATAGGAGCCGATGACTCAAAATTGCTGGAACAACTTCAGGTTCCAGGCTACCGGGCCCGTGTCGAGCGCGGCATGATCATCACCCTGGAAGGCCATGACTGGAATTGTCCCCAACATATCACGCCGCGCTTCACACAAACACAGATCCTAACGATGGTGGCACCTCTCAGAGACAGAATAGCCGAGTTAGAATCGGCCCTTGCGGATTTGAATGCTCGCCATCAAAAGGCAGTCCCCTAGATCACGATCACTTTAGGCCGATTCGGCCTAAAGTGATCGTGATCGTCGAGTCAATGCTAGTGCGTGATCGTACGGTTAGCCGGTGCCCACTTAACCTGATCACACGCTAGCTCAAATGCTTTTTGAGAAAGGCAACCGTTCTGCTCCAGGCCAGTTCTGCGGCATCCTTGTTGTAACGCGCCGCATTGGTGTCGTTGTTGAAAGCGTGGTTGGCGCCCTCATACATGTAAAGCTCATAGGCCTTGTTATTAGCCTTGAGGGCCGCTTCAAAGGCAGGGATGCCGGCGCCAATGCGCTCATCAAGAGAGCCATAGTGCAGAAGCAAAGGCGCTGTAATTTTTGGCACGTCGGCAGCGGCGGGTTGGCTGCCGTAATAGGCAACACCGGCACTGAGGCCCGGATCGGCAACGGCCAGCGAATTGACGGCCCCACCACCCCAGCAAAAGCCTACGGCCCCCGCCTTGCCAATGCAGGCCGGATTGGCTTTCACTGCGGCGAGTGCTGCGGACGAAGACGCGGTAATGCTTTCCGGGGTTAAGGTGCTGATCATGTCACGGGCCTTGTCGGCGTCTTCAGGGGTGCCACCAAGGCCGCTCAAATAGTCCGGCGCCAGGACCGCAAAGCCTTCAACAGCCAGGCGCCGCGCCACATCTTTGATATGCGGATTGAGGCCACGGTTTTCATGGATGACAATGACACCGGGGTATTTGCCTTCCGCACTTGATTTTACAAAATAGCCGGCGCCGCCTTTATATTCCAAAGTCTGGCTCACAATTCGCGGATCGCCCTCTGGCAAAATATCGGCGCGGGCATAATTGTTTTCGAGGAGCGGCAACAGGGCATTTGCGGCCGTTGTACTCCCTGCAAGGATCGTGAGTTTTTCCATGAAGGTCCGGCGGTTCATGCCACCGTGGGTGAAACGATCGAAGAGGGTGATAAATTTCTGGTCCATGACGGGGCTCCATTTCCCTGCTTAAAGAAAGGCATGAATGGTGATTCCCAGAATAAGGTGATTGACGGCATAAATATGGCCGTCCTTGTAGGGGTTGAGCTGGCGACATCGGCGGGGCGGTTGCCTGCTGCCGAAGGCTTGACCCTGCTAGGGCAACAGCCCCACTTGATCTGCCACGCCTCATTTTTGATTGACCGTTTGGCCTTTGCGGCAGGGGCTCCGAAGGGCGCAGCGCGGGCGGCGAAAGAGCAGAAGCATTTGGATGTGGCGGAGCTTTTCGCCTTCGTGTGCCCAGCCCGTATGGCCACGCCGACGCCTGCCGGTTTCGCCAGGTCCCTTGCCCTTGATCCCCTGGCCACCGACCTTGAAACCTTGCCTCTCGTGGCCCGTGAACTTCTGGAGCGACTCGGCAACCGTCACTACCCAGCGCCACGTGAAGCGGCAGAAATTGCCAATTATCTGGCGCGGGCAAATTGGCCATGGGCGAAATTTGTCATGGCAGCACTGCTGAAAGCCAATTCCAAACTTGATGTCGGTACATTCGCAACCGGCCTCAATGTGTGGGACCGGATTGAGGAATGGGAGGATGAGGGTGTGCGGCCACCCGGTCGCCACGAGCGCGTGACGCCCGAGGAAGCCGTCCTTTTTCTTGATGAGGTGTTGGGGAAATTTTCAGAACCGCGCCTGCAACAAAAAAACTACGCGGCAACTGCCACCCACGCGTTTGAGCCGCGGCAGAAGAAAAGCGAGAATAACATCTTGTTGGCAGAAGCCGGAACGGGCCTCGGCAAGACATTGGGCTACCTTGCGCCCGCATGGCTGTGGGCGAAGAAAAACAACGCGCCGGTCTGGATTTCCACTTATACGAAAAACCTGCAACGGCAGTTGGATCAGGAAACCGCGAGATTGGTGGGCGACCCCGATGAAAGGCGCACGCGTATTGTGATCCGAAAAGGCAGAGAAAATTATCTCTGCCTACTCAACATGCAGGAAACGTTTGGAAGACTTAGCGGCTCCAACCCGCGCGGCGCATTGCTTGGCGCCCTCATTGCGCGCTGGGCTAGATTTACGCGTGACGGTGACATGGTGGGCGGAGATTTTCCGTCGTGGCTGCTCTCGCTTTTTTCCGATGTCGCGTTGGACTATGAAGCCCGTGCTCTGTCGCCGTCTTCCCTTGGCCTCACGGACAGGCGCGGCGAGTGTATTTACTCGGCCTGCCCACATTTCAAAAAATGTTTCCTTGAGCGCAGTGCGCGGACGGCCCGCAAGGCTGACATCGTGATTGCCAACCACGCGCTGGTTTTGAATCAGGCTGCGGTCGATTATGCTCTCGGCGTTGCTGAAACGGAAGAAGAGGAAGCCGCCCCCGGTGGTTTGCGACGGCTTGTTTTCGACGAGGGCCACCATCTCTTCGATGCGGCGGATTCGGCTTTTTCTGGTCACCTCACGGCGCTTGAAACGGCGGAGCTTCGGCGTTGGCTGCGCGGGCCCGAAACGGAACGGCGGCGCGGGCGCGGCCTGGTAGATCGCATCGGTGATCTGGTGGCCGACAATGAGACCGCTGAAAAACTGGTGCAGAAGGTTCTGCAATCGGCTTACGCCCTGCCGGGGCCGGGCTGGACGCGGCGCGTGCAGGCGGGAACACCGGAAGGCGTGGCCGAACACTTCCTTTCCCTCGTTCGCCAACAGGTTTTGGCGCGGGCCGAACAGAATGCCAGCAATTCCATCGAGACGGATTGCGCGCCACTCATTGATGGCTTGGCGGAAGCCGCAGAAGATCTGGCCACAGCGCTCCATGATCTCAGACGCCCCATGAGCAGGCTTGCCGAGGCCCTGGCCAAAAAACTCGATGATGAAGCACAGGAACTTTCTACCTATGACCGAGGCCGCATCGAAGCGGTTTCACGCTCCTTGAAAAAGCGCAGCGAATTGATGGTGGGCGGCTGGATCCAAATGCTGTGGGCCTGCATTCCCATTGGGTTGACCCTACCGAGCCGCTGGCGCTGGCGGTGCTCAAGAATGCCGATGGCATCATCATTACGTCGGCAACTCTCAAGGACCGTCCGCCAGATGTGCCCGATGATTGGGCCAATGCTGAAATGCGTACCGGTGTGGTGCATTTGCCCTATCCGGTGAAACGGGTGAGCTATGATTCGCCTTTTGATTATGCCGCCAAGTGCCGGCTGATTGTGGTGAATGACGTAAAC
Source organism: Hyphomicrobiales bacterium (assembly GCA_023266715.1). Lineage (GTDB taxonomy): Bacteria > Pseudomonadota > Alphaproteobacteria > Rhizobiales > Aestuariivirgaceae > Aestuariivirga. The sequence continues at coordinate 6,862 of JAHFPK010000138.1, forward strand.
CGCGAAGATATGGATCAGGTGGCTGCGGCCTACCGCGAACTGTTTGTGGTAAGCCGTGGCGGGGCGCTCGGATTGTTCACGGCGATTTCAAGACTTCGCGCCGTGCACAAGCGCTTGATTGTTGCCCTCGCGCAAAAGGGCTTGCCGCTTTACGCCCAGCATGTGGACCCCATGGATACGGGAACCTTGGTTGACATGTTCCGGGCTGAACGTGATGCCTGTTTGCTGGGAACGGATGCGGTGCGCGACGGCGTTGATGTGCCGGGTGACTCGCTGCGACTTATTGTACTCGACCGGGTGCCTTGGGGAACGCCCACAATTCTTGATCGCGCGCGCAGGGAAACATTCGGCGGCAATGCCTATACGGATATGGTGGT
>JAHFPK010000139.1 GCA_023266715.1 Hyphomicrobiales bacterium
AGGTCGGCAGTTTGAAGCGTTCTTCCAGGAGTTTGCCAACTTTTACAGCTTTGGCTGAAGGCAGCATGGTGGTGAAGCCGGTGGCACCTTCGCGCTGGAGGGTATCGACCACCGGCTTTGGCGAATGGCCGAACATGGCTCCCGTGTCGCCAAGGCAGAAATCAATGTAAGTGTTGCCGTCGGCGTCGGTCAGGTCGACACCTTCAGCCTTTTCGACAAAGAGCGGGAAGGGGGTTCCCCAGTCCACCATCCAATGCATGGGCACGCCGCGCAGCCAGTTCCTTGCTGCATTATCGGAATGCCCCTTGGACTTTGGGTTGCGCTGGATGAAGAGGGCTTTTTCCCTGGCCAGCATGGCCTTAATCGCGGCTTCCGATATCGTACCCTTCATGATTTCCTTGCAGATTGTGGAGGTTGGCCATGGTTTTAACCGGGCTTTCGCCCCATAAACAACCCCCATGGATTTTTGCATTCGAATCTGCTTTGAGTGCAGCGCAGCAATCAGGAGCCATCAATGAGCCGTATCGTTTATGTTAACGGAAGCTATGTACCTGAAGAACAAGGGAAAATATCGATTTTTGACCGCGGTTTCCTGTTTGCGGATGGCATCTATGAAGTAACCGCAGTGGTTAACCGCAAGCTGGTTGACTATGAAGCCCATATGGAGCGGCTGGAGCGGTCTTTGGGCGAAATCCGCATGGAATGGCCGTGCAGCAAGGCCGAGCTCAAAGCCATGCATCTCGACATGGTGAAGCGAAATAACCTTGATGAGGGGTGGATTTACATGCAGATTACCCGGGGTTCCGCCGACCGGGACTTCAAGTTCCCCAAAGGCGTTAAGCCTACACTCATTGCTTTTACACAGGCCAAGAAATTGGTCGATAATCCGGATGCCGTCAGAGGGGTGAGCGTGATTACGGTTCCAGACATTCGTTGGGCAAGGCGGGATATCAAGTCCGTCATGCTGCTGGCTCCGGTTTTGGGAAAGCAGGCGGCCTATGAGGCGGGGGCGTTTGAAGCGTGGATGATTGAGGATGGGAAGGTGACCGAAGGAACATCGTCCAACGCCTATATCGTCAAGGATGGAAAGGTCATCACGCGGGGACTTTCCAACAGCATTCTGGCGGGGTGCACGCGGCGCGCGCTGTTCCGCCTGGCGAAAGAGAAGGGGGTTACGATTGAGGAGCGTCTATTTTCGGCTGACGAGGCCTATGGTGCTGACGAGGCCTTTCTGACGAGCGCCTCCAATTTCGTGATGCCCATTGTGGAGATCGACAACAAGCGTATCGGCGGCGGACAGCCAGGACCGGTGACGCGCAAATTGCGCGAAATCTTCCTGGAAGAAGCAACGAAGTAGAGCGACGTAAATTTAGTTATTGAGTGGGTAGCAGATGAAATACAAGGTCCGCGTATCGCCGACGCTTCTGGAAACCATGACGCTGGCCGCTATCGAAGCCTATTGCTATGGCAACCGGCGCAAGCAAAAAAATACGGCGGTTGAAACCCTGGGCTATGTCTGGGGTTATCGCAAACGCGAGAATGGCACGTCGATATTCTATCTCGACCGCACCAGTGTGAGCATTTCTGCCGAGCGGCAGTACCATAGTGTGACGCCAAATCTGGACGCGGCGAAACTGAAGAACGAGGTGATGATGCGCTGGTCACCGCACCTCACCTTGATGGGGGATTTTCACAGCCATCCCTACCGCAATCTCAAGGAAGTCACCGAAGAGGCGGGCTACAATTTTTCACCGGAAGATCTCAAAGAGTTAACGACCAATGACTTCATCTGGCAGCAGTCGGCTGACAACCCCGTCATTCTGGTGATTACGGTTTGCCGGCTTGGCCGGGTGCGCGACAGCGTTCAGGACAATTTCCGCAACAATACGGCGCGCTTTGCGGTTGGGGATTTCCAGTTTTGGCTGAATGCGGCCGTCGGTTACCTTGACGAGGACGGCAAGCGTCGCGTGACGGGCAACACCAACTCCGACGTCAATCTCAGTGTTGAGGGGTGGTATTACAACCCGGCAGGCGGGCGGGTGCGCTCGGCTAGCGCTGCCGTGTCTTCCAGGCCGGGTTGATCCAAGGCAACTGGTTCGAGGGCGGCAGGGGATCGCGGCCGAGAATGTGGTCCGAGGCCTTTTCGCCGATCATCAGGGTGGGGGCATTGATATTGCCATTGGTGACTTGCGGCATGATGGAACTGTCGGCCACGCGCAGGCCTTCAATTCCTATGACCTTGCACTCATGATCGACAACTGCGGATACGTCTTTCGCTGAGCCCATTTTGCAGGAGCCGCAGGGGTGGTAGGCGCTTTCGCAATGGTCGCGAATAAAAGCGTCGATTTCCGCGTCTGATTGCGCAGCGCCGCCGGGTTGGATTTCACGCCCGGCATATTTCTGCATGACCGGTTGCTGGAACAGTTCGCGGGTGAGACGCACACAGGCGCGGAATTCCTCCCAGTCGTCGGGATGCGACATGTAATTGAAAAGAATTTTTGGCGGTGCCTTGGGGTCATTATTCCGTGCACGGACGTAACCCCTGGATTTACTGCGCATGGGGCCTACATGGACCTGGAAGCCGTGGCCGCTGAAGGCAATCTTGCCGTCATAGCGCATGGCGGCGGGCAGGAAATGATACTCGATATCCGGATACTCGATGCCGGCTTTCGAGCGGATAAAGCCGCAGGATTCAAAATGATTGGTGGTTCCCAATCCGGTCTTGAACAGCAGCCATTCCAGACCGATCATGCCTTTGGAGAACAGGTTGAGGCTTGAGTAGAGGGTTATGGGCTGTTTTGATTCCATCTGGAAGTAGATTTCTAAATGATCATGCAGGTTCTCGCCGACACCGGGCAGGACATGGTTTACCGGAAGGCCAGCAGCCTTCAATACATCGGGCGCGCCGATGCCGGAGAGCTGGAGGATTTTCGGTGAATTGATGCTGGAAGCGGCAACAATGACTTCGCGCCGCGCCTTCGCCGTTATCAGCTCACCCCTCACTTCGTACTCAACGCCGGTGGCACGTTTGCCATCGAGGACGACGCGGTGGACATGGGCACGGGTCACGAGCTTGACATTGCCGCGGCGCAGGGCAGGCCTGAGATAGGCATTGGCGGCGGACCAGCGGAAACCGTTGTGCACGGTCATTTCCATGGGACCGAAGCCCTCCTGCTGGTAGCCATTATAGTCCGGCGTCACGGGGTAGCCCGCTTCGCGGCCTGCCTCGACGAAGGCCTGGTAAAGCGGATTCAGCCGTCGCCCGCGCTTCACATGCATGGGGCCATCGGTTCCGCGCCAGCCTTCTTCGCCGCCGTGGGAATTTTCCAGGCGCTTGAAATAGGGCAGCACATGGCGGTGGCCCCAGCCTTTTGCGCCCATTTCCTCCCAGGCATCAAAATCCTTGGCATGGCCCCTGACATAAACCATGCCATTGATCGACGATGAACCGCCCATGACCTTGCCGCGTGGCGTTGCCAGCCTGCGGCCATTCAAATAGGGCTCAGGCTCCGTTTCAAAACCCCAGTTATAATAGTTCATGTTCATGGGGTAGGAGAGGGCGGACGGCATCTGGATGAAAGGCCCGCGATCACTGCCGCCGAATTCAAGGACCAATACCGTGTTCATGCCGTTCTCGGACAGCCTATGGGCCATGACAGAACCGGCGGACCCGGAGCCTATAATGATAAAGTCAAATTCCTGCATATTTCCCAGCTAGTCACCCGGCGGATACCTTCCATGTGCACCCAATACAATGCCAGTGTTTGACAGGCAGCGACAGTTCTGGAACAACGCGCGGCAGGGGAAGTCAACTGAAAATGGCTAAAAATCTGATTTCCGGGGAAGAAGATGCGTTCATTCTGGTGAATGAGACGGGCACTTCGTCTTACGTTCTGGTGTGCGAGCACGCCAGCAACCGGGTGCCAAAACAGCTCGGAAATCTGGGGCTTTCGGCTGATGACCTGCAAAAACACATCGCCTGGGACATTGGCGCGGAAGGGGTTTCGCGGTTGTTGTCGCGCCTTCTCGATGCGCCGCTGGTTTTGCAGCGCTATTCGCGTCTGGTTTACGATTGCAACCGGCCGCCGGACTCCGCTGGAGCCATGCCGGAAATGAGCGAAACGACGCCTATTCCCGGAAACAAGGGCCTGAGTGCGGCGGACAAGATGGCCCGCGTCGAAGCGATTTACTGGCCGTTTCATGAACGGCTGGCCCGCATGCTGGACCAGAGGGCCTGCGAGGGGAGGGCCACAAGCCTTGTCACCATTCACAGTTTTACGAAGCTGTATAAAGGCAAAGAACGCGCGGTTGAGCTTGGCATTCTGTTCGACCGGGATGCGCGTATTGCCGACAAGCTGGTCAAGGCTTTTCCGAAGGTGGACGTGCGACTTAATGAGCCCTATGGGCCGAAGGATGGAGTGTTGCACACTCTCAATCTTCATGCGGCGCCCCGGGGGCTGAAATCAGTCATGATCGAAATTCGCAATGACTTCATTGCCAATGAACGCGGACAAAATGAATGGGCGCAGCGCCTGGCGATGCCGCTCATTCACGTGATAACAAAATAGGGAGACGAGAATGGCCAATGGCATGCTGACACTGGAAGAACTGAAAAAAGAAGTTAAAGCCGGAACCATCGATACGGTGGTGGCAGCCATGGTGGACCTGCAGGGCCGCCTCATTGGCAAACGCTTTCATGCCCAGTTCTTCGTTGATGGTGGCTATGAGGAAACCCATGCCTGCAACTATCTTCTCGGTGTCGACATCGAAATGGAACCGGTGCCGGGCTACAAGGCCACGAGCTGGCAAAAGGGCTATGGCGACTTTGTGCTGAAGCCCGACATGTCAACCCTGCGCCGAACGCCATGGCTGGCAGGAACGGCGCTGGTGCTTTGTGACGTTCTCGATCATCATACCCATGAGGATACGCCGCATTCCCCACGCGCCATCCTGAAGAAGCAATTGAAGCGCCTCGAAGCCATGAAGATGAAATCCTACATGGCTTCCGAGCTTGAATTCTTCCTGTTCGACGACAGCTATGAAGCGGCCCACCACAAGGGCTACCGCCATCTCAAGACGGCCGGCTATTACATAGAAGATTACAATGTGCTGCAAACGGCCAAGGAAGAAGTCTACATGCGGGCCCTGCGCAATGGGCTTGCAGGGGCTGGCATTCCGGTGGAAAATTCCAAGGGCGAATGGGGCCCGGGCCAGGAAGAAATCAACGTGAAATATGCCGAAGCCTTGGTGATGGCGGACCGTCATGCCATCATCAAGAACAGCGCCAAGGAAATTGCCTATGGCGTCGGCAAGTCAGCCTGTTTCATGGCCAAGTGGGACTATGGCATGGCGGGCAATTCCTCCCATATCCATCAGTCCCTGTGGACGACCGATGACAAGCCCCTGTTCCTCGACAAGAAGGGCGAGCATGGCATGTCGGACATGATGAAGCATTATCTCGCGGGCCAGCTGGCGCACGCGGAGGAGATCACCTATTTCCTGGCGCCTTACATCAACTCCTACAAGCGCTTCATGGCGGGAACCTTTGCGCCAACCCGCGCCGTGTGGAGTTTCGACAACCGCACGGCGGGATTCCGCATTTGCGGCGCTGATACCAAAGCCATTCGCGTTGAATGCCGTGTTGGCGGCGCCGATCTCAATCCCTATCTGGCTTTTGCCGCCCTTTTGGCGGCTGGCCTTGATGGCATTGAGAAGAAAATGGCGCTGGAACCCGTTGTTTCCGGCGATATCTATGACACCTCGCGCAAGCTGCGGGAAATTCCGAAGACGCTGCGTGAAGCAACGGAACTGCTTGACGGTTCCAAGTTCCTGCGCGGGGCGCTGGGCGATGAGGTGGTTGACCACTATGTGCATACGGCGAAGTGGGAACAATTTGAGTTCGACCGGCGCATCACCGATCTGGAGCTGAAGCGCGGTTTCGAGCGGTATTGAGGTCCGTCATGGCTGAAACAATCAAGTGTATTTCTCCGGTCAATGGCAAGCTTTATGCCAGCCGGCCCGTTGCCTCGAAAAAGGAAATAGCAGCAACCTTCGCTGCGGCCCATGGGGTGCAGGAAAAATGGAGGAAGCTGCCGCTGGCTGAAAGGGCCGCCTATTGCTCGGCTGCCGTTGATGCGATGCTGGCCATGAAGGACGAGATTGTTCCAGAACTCGCATGGCAAATGGGCCGCCCCGTTCGTTACGGGGCGGGGGAACTCCGCGGCTTTGAGGAGCGGGCGCGGCACATGATCGCCATTGCGGACAGTGCACTCGCAAACCATGTTCCGGCTGCCAAGGAAGGCTTCACACGGTTTATCCGCCGTGAGCCCTGGGGCGTGGTGTTTACCATTGCGCCATGGAACTATCCCTATCTCACGGCGGTGAATTCCATCATTCCCGCCTTGATTGCGGGCAATACGGTGGTGTTGAAACATGCGTCCCATACATTGCTTGTGGCTGAGCGTTTCCAGAAAGCCTTTGACAAAGCCGAGTTGCCAAAAGGCGTTTTCCAGCATCTCGTGATGAACCATACGCAGGCATCGGGCGTGATCTCCGATGGACTTGCCAACATGGTATGCTTCACCGGCTCGGTTGCCGGTGGCCGCGCCATGGAACAGGCAGCGGCAGGGCGCTTTATCAACGTAGGACTCGAACTCGGCGGAAAAGACCCGGCCTACGTGCGGTCAGATGCCAATCTTGTCCATTCGATTGAAAACCTGGTGGATGGAGCCTTTTTCAATTCGGGACAGAGTTGCTGCGGCATTGAGCGCATATATGTGCACAAGAGCTTGTACAAGGATTTTGTCGGGGGTTTTGTCGATCTGACAAAAAAATACGTATTGGGTTCACCGCTGGATGAGGCCACAACGCTTGGCCCCATGATCAAGCCGGAGGCCGCCGATTTTGTTCGCAAGCAGATCAAATCGGCTTTGCGTGGCGGCGCCAAGGCCCATGTCGATGCAAAATCATTTGCCATGGACAAGGTGGGCACATCCTATATGGCGCCGCAGGTGCTGACCGAGGTGAACCACCAGATGAGCGTTATGACTGAAGAAAGCTTTGGTCCCGTGGTTGGCATCATGAAAGTTTCCGATGACGTTGAGGCCGTGACACTCATGAATGATTCCGATTATGGCCTTACCGCCGCTCTCTGGACATCTGATGCAGACGCCGCCCAGAATATTGGTGACCAGCTCAACACGGGCACGGTGTTCATGAACCGCTGCGACTATCTCGA
>JAHFPK010000456.1 GCA_023266715.1 Hyphomicrobiales bacterium
TGCGCTCACTTTTGGTGCGATATTTGCTCTTGAATCGTTGGTCAGATCACTGAATTCAACAGTGATTTCCCTGCAGGCCTATGACCTGCTCGGCAAGAGTCAAAAGGTGAGCGAACTCTCAACTCTTGTGGCTCTCGTTGTGTTGCTCACCACCCTGATGCTTCCCTACATTCTCGGCCGTTTACGCCGCCGCTGGGCCTATACACTTGGTGTTGTCGGCCTCATGACGGCAAGCCTGTTCCTGGCAAGTTTTACCGTTGCCGGACAGATCGGCGGAATGTTTTTCCGCAATTGCGGAGCGGCCGTCCTGAATATCACATTGTCCCTTTATATTCTCGATCACATCAAGAAAAGCGAATTGGCGCATTCTGAGCCTTTACGTTTGAGCCTCTCGACTTTCTCGTGGATGATTGGTCCAGCGAGCGGTGTGTGGCTCTATACGCAATTTGGGGCTTGGGGACCGCAACTTGCAAGCATCGCGGTGGCGGCAATTTTGTTGGTCCTGTTTTGGATATTGCGTCTGTCAGACCGCGTGATCATGCCCTCGGGCACCCTACAACCCTTCAATCCCCTCGCCAATGTGGCGCGTTTTATGCGCCAGCCACGTTTGCGCCTTGCCTGGATGGTGGCATTTGGCAGGTCCTGTTTCTGGGCAACGTTTTTTATCTATGGGCCCTTGCTGATGGTCGAAGGCGGAGTCGGCAAACAAATCGGAGGACTGATGATTTCGGCAAGCCAAGGCCTGTTGCTTTGTGCCTATCTCTTTGGGCGCTTGGCCTACCGCTTTGGGGTTCGATTGGTTATCAGCCTGTGCTTCCAGATGATGGCGGTATCTTCAATCGCCGCAGGGATCGCCGGAAAAGAACACCCCTATATTGCCATGCTGTTCTTGCTCTTTGGGGCTTTCGCCGCCTCGGGGCTTGATGGGGTTGGCGGCATTCCCTTCTTGCGCGCGGTACGCGCCCACGAGCGTCAACCCATGGCGGCCGTCTACCGCACCTATATCGACTTCTCAGATCTCATTCCGGCAATGATTTTTGCAATTGCATTATCCTATTTTGAAATCGGTATAGTGTTTATAATTCTTGGTGTCAGTCTCGTCATTTTGGGGGCGGTGGCATTTCGCTATCTTCCAAAATCAATGTAGCAGGAAAGAAGCAATCAAATGGCCAAACTACATCTCGTCATTGCGAACAAGAATTACTCGTCCTGGTCCTTGAGGCCGTGGATGGCCATGACCATGGCAGGGCTCGCCTTTGATGAATCAATGATTCTGCTGGATACCCCAGTCATGAAAAAACAAATCGCCGAACATTCCAAGGCTGGGCGGTTGCCAATACTGCGCCACGGCAAAGTCACGGTTTGGGAAACGCTTGCCATTCTTGAATATCTTGCTGAAACCTTTCCGGAAAAAAATCTCTGGCCCAAGTCAAAAGCTGCAAGGGCCGTGGCAAGGGCTGTTTCAAATGAAATGCACGCAGGGTTCACTGGACTTCGCAACGCCTGCCCCATGAACCTCCACAGGCCGCCAAAGCCCGTCGTGCTGAATGACGCAACCAAAGCCGACATTGCCCGCATTGAAGAAATCTGGCGTGATTGCCGCAAGACCTATGGCAAGGGCGGTAAATTTCTCTTTGGCAAATTCTGCAATGCGGACGCCATGTTTGCACCCGTAGCCACGCGTTTTGAGACTTACGCCATTCCGGTGGCCAAAGATACGAGAGCCTATATGGATGCGGTGATGACAACGAAGGCGTTCCAATCCTGGAAAGCAGCTGCTCTCAAAGAAAGTTGGATTGTTCCTCACGATGAAGTGGATTAGCCGTTAGGCGAGGCTTATTTTTTGCTGGGTGGAGCGGACCACTTTTCCCGCGAGTTCGAGTTCAAGCAGAATACCAAGAACCATGGCAGCTGGAAGTCTGCTTTCCCTGATAATGTCATCGAGATCTATGGGCGCGGGGGACAGCAGGGAAAGCACCAGCTTGCGGTCAGAAGGACTTGCTTCGCCAGTCTCCTCAATAGGCAAATCAGGCTCAGAGAACGACTTTGGAGTTGCTGTGTATTCCGTCCTCAAGCTTTCGATCACCTCAGCACTGCGCGTCAGAAGCGTTGCCCCTTCT
>JAHFPK010000457.1 GCA_023266715.1 Hyphomicrobiales bacterium
AGCAGGGGCGAGTTGAAGCGAAATCCTTCAATGATCAAGCGGCCCATGCGCAAACCGTCGCCACCGGCCTGCTTTCCTTCGCCCATGAAGTCAGTGGGCAAATCGCCTTCTCGAAGGGAGTGGAGCCACGCAGCCCATTTTCAGACCGCAGGGTGATGGAGTTTGCGATACAGATGCCGCTGGAGGCTAAGCTGGCCAAGCAGTGGTATAAGCATACATTGCGCAAAAGCATGGTGGGCATACTTCCGGAGGGCGTGCGATGGCGGCGCAACATGGGAGGACATCCCGGCTGGAAGTTCCATGAAAGGCTTGTCACCGAAATGGCACGATGCGCGCCTAGAGCTTGGAACTTTTCATCGCTCGAAGATAGAATTGTTTGGGCTGATACTTCAAGTTTGCGCCGAGTTTGGGATGGCTATCTCGACAATCAAGACTATATAACTGGTTACAATCTTTTTGTACTCGCCGCATTGGCGGAATGGCTAACTCTTCGGTTTCCGGAGGTCCAACGTGCCAAGTGATTTTTCTCACAGTAAGGAATGTGCTATGAACAATGAAATCCAACCTAGCTCCAAAACTCAGGCGATTCGGGGCGAGAGGGCTATGTATGCTGCCCCTCGCTTGATCCGATATGGCGAGGTGCGCTCACTGACACAATCCGGCTCTAAGACGGGTCAAGAAGGTGTCCTTTCTATGAGCACGAGTTGTGATCCAGCCGACAACAAGACCATGGGATCATGTGTGTAATTGAAGGGTGTGCTGTTTCTGAGTTTTTACTCAAGCATATCATCTTTGTACGGTACCATCCGTGCAGAATTAATCGCCATTTGGTTGATTTCAAGGTGAGTATCCGTGAGGGAAGTTTAGGCATTTCGTTTTCTCCATATAACAATAAATGACCTGGAAAAATACGCTGAGCGAACATCCCAATGGCTTCAAAATAGGCGACTACACTATATTGAAGATTTGCCACGCTGTTCATTAATATGGCGTGTAGCTTACCCATGCTGAATGAACACTTAGGCTATATATCTGACCCGGTAAGGCTCGAACGATTCAGAGTCGCCATCGCCAATGCTATTCGCCAAGGTGATCGCGTTGCCGATGTCGGTTGTGGTTCTGGGATTTTAGGCTTGCTCTGTTTGCGGGAGGGTGCAAATTTTGTTTATGCCATCGATTCCAGTGCGATGATTGAGGTTGCCAGAGAATCTTTGGTTCGTGCCGGAATGGGTAATAAGGCCTCCTTCATCCGCGAACAATCCGAGCAAGTGAATTTACCGGAAGCGGTCGATGTGGTTATTTGTGATCATGTCGGTTACTTCGGTTTCGATTACGGCATCGTGCAATTTATTGAGGATGCTAGGCGGCGCTTTCTGAAGCCCGGCGGCACATTAATCCCCGCGCAGATCAAGCTGCAATTGGCAGCGGTGGAATCAGATAAATGTCGAAATATGGCCGAGGGCTGGCGGGCGGATGGGGTGCCAGCCGAATTCCATTGGCTATGCCACCATCGTGTTAATTCCAAACATGCGGTCAATCTTCAGCGGGAAGAGTTACTTGGCGTACCAGCGGAACTGGGTGGTATCGATTTTCGCGATAACAATCCAGATTTTTTTCCTGGGATGTGACGCTGTTCATAACACGCGATGGCGTCATGCACGGTCTTGGCGGTTGGTTCGACTGTGAGTTGGCCGAGGGCGTGTGGATGACCAACTCGCCGCTAGCGGAACGTGCAATCCAGCGCCCTCAGGCGTTCCTGCCCATTGGTGAAGCGGTGGAAGTGAAAACCGGCGACCGGGTTCGGGCCAAGGTGATGGCGCGTCCAGCCGATTCGTTGATCGCGTGGGAAGTGGAATTTCCGTCTAGTGGACGAAGGTTTAGCCATTCAACCTGGCATGGCAAGTTGCTGACACAGGAAGAGATCATGAAGCGAAATCCCGCGTACGTGCCCCGCCCTAGCCGCCACGGGCAGGCCCGGATGATCGTGATGGGGCTTTGCGATGGCCAAAGGACGGCGAAGCAGATTGAAGAAGCTGTGCTGCGCGAGCACCCCGGCTTGTTTCCGTCCGCCGCGGAAACCATGCGTTTTATCACGCAGGTATTGGGCAAGGACACG
>JAHFPK010000140.1 GCA_023266715.1 Hyphomicrobiales bacterium
GTCGCTCCGCTGGTGTCATAAAAGTAGAGCTTTGCTAAGCAACGTAACTTCTTCATTATGGCAACCTTGCATGAAACAACAAACGCTAGTGTTTCGGACCATAATCCAGACTTGTTTTCGGAATGTTAATTCATTGTCTTCTTTTGTATTAATACCTTGTTTTGAGCGTTGTTTTGGTGACCTGACATGACCTTTTCGCTGTCAAGGCGAACCCTTTTGCAGGGCCTGTGTGCCGCACCGTTTGGGTCAGGGCTTGCCCGAGCGCAAACGTTAACCGAACTCAAGGTCGCTTCACGAATTATTGAGGTTAACGGCCGCGCGGCGAAGATTTTTGGCATCACCAACAACAAAGGTGGAAATGGACTTTCGCTGATGCTGGAAGAACGGTTTCAGGTGCGGGTTCAAAATGATTTGCCCGGTGAAACGTTGCTGCACTGGCATGGCTTGAACCCGCCTTCCGCCCAGGACGGCGTTCCCATGCTGTCGCAAGCGCCGCTGAAACCCGGTTCGTTCTTTGATTATGATTTTGTGAACACGCGTTCGGGCACCCACTGGATGCATTCGCATTTCGGATTGCAGGAGCAGCAGCTCTTGTCCGCGCCATTGATTGTGCGCGAAACGGCAGAACCCCTGTTCGATGAACAGGAGCACGTGGTGATGCTCCATGATTTCAGTTTTCGCGATCCGCAGGAAATTCTGGCTGAGTTGAAAGGCGGCGGACACGCGAACAATTCGATGGCTGGCATGAAGATGGCGATGCCGGGCATGCTCAACGACATCATGTTTGACGCATATCTGGCCAATGACCGGGCACTCGATGATCCGGAAGTGGTGCGGGTGGGAAGATCCACGCAAATCCGGTTACGGATCATCAATGGGGCAGCGGCCACGAACATGTGGATTGATTTGGGCACCCTCAAGGGCGAACTCATCGCGGTTGACGGCAATGCGATATTTCCGTTGAAAGGCTCGTTGTTTCCTTTGGCGATTGCGCAAAGGGCCGACGTTCGCGTGAAACTGCCTGACGGCACAGGCGCTTGGCCCATTCTTTTCAGGCCGGAGGGACAAGTTACGCGCACCGGCATATATCTTGCGACACAAGGTGCCGAGATTGCCAAACTTCCAGATGAAGGTGAAGTGGCTCCCAAATTGGATTTGGTCCAGGAAATGAAACTGCGATCGGTTGCGGTGCTTCCTTCCGAACCGGTTACACGCACGGAAATTCTAGCTCTTACGGGTGGAGGCTCCGATTACATCTGGGGTCTCAACGGCAAGTCTGCCATGCATGAAACAATTTTCACGGTTCATGAAAGTGAACGCATCGAGGTCATCATGCAGAACCAGACAGGAATGGCGCACCCCATGCATCTGCATGGGCATTATTTCAAGGTTGTGGCGATCAACAATATTCCAATCGAAGGAGCTTTACGGGACACCGTGCTAGTGCCGCCCTCGATATCGGTGACCATCAGGTTCGCCACGGAAAATCCCGGAAACTGGGCCTTTCATTGCCATCATCTGTACCACATGAATGCGGGCATGATGGGGACCATCAGGTATTCCAGTGCGGCTTAACGAGATCAGGCAAACGTCCCGTGGCAATGCTTGTACTTCTTTCCTGAGCCACAGGGGCAGGGGTCATTGCGGGAAACTTTGCCCCAGGTCCCCGGTTTTTTTGGATCCACCTTGGGACGGACCGCGGTCATTGTCTGGCCAAAAGCCGGGAAGCCTTCGCCCACATCGTCTTCGCCTGATACGGCGTCAATGTGATGGGCCTCCATGAAGGGAAGATCGTCCTCATCGGGCAGCATTTCATCGGGTCTTTGCGTTTGAATTTCCACACGCATAACCTGGGCGGTGGAGGTCTCACGCAATTTGGAAATCATCGCCTCGAAAAGATTGAAGGCTTCGGACTTGTATTCGTTGAGTGGATCGCGCTGGCCATAGCCGCGCAAGTGAATGACCTGGCGCAACTGTTCAACCGTTACGATGTGGTCACGCCAGAGCTGATCCAGAGTTTGCAGGACAACAGCCTTCTCAACCTGCTGCATGATTTGCGGGGTGAATTTTTCCCGTTTTGCCCGGTAGTATTCATCGGCGGTCTTTTTTACGCGCTCGCGGATTTCCTCGTCGGCAATGCCTTCTTCCTTGGCCCAATCTTCAATCGGGAAATCGATGGCCACGGCTTCACGCAGGCGCTGGCGAAGTTCGGTGGTTTCCCATTGTTCGGCATAGGAATTGTCGGGAATGTGCTTTGAAATGAGATCATCGATCACATGATGGCGCATGTCGTCCACGGTTTCGGAAACATCCTCCCCCTTCATGATCCCGATGCGCTGTTCAAAGATCACCTTGCGCTGATCGTTCATCACGTTGTCAAATTTCAGGAGATTCTTGCGAATATCGAAGTTTCTGGCTTCAACTTTCTGTTGTGCCTTCTCAAGGGCCTTATTGATCCAGGAATGGACAATGGCTTCGCCTTCCTTGAGGCCCAGCCTCTGTAACATGGAATCCATGCGCTCGGAGCCAAAAATTCGCATCAGGTCATCTTCAAGGGAGAGATAGAATCTGGAGCGTCCTGGATCGCCCTGGCGGCCGGAACGGCCTCGGAGCTGGTTATCGATGCGGCGGCTTTCATGGCGTTCGGTGCCGATAACAAAAAGACCGCCGGCCGCTATGACCTTCTGTTTATTTGCTTCGATTTCGGCAGCAATGGCAGCAATGCGCTTGGTGCGCTCGGGCCCTTCCGGAACATTAGCCAAGTCCGTGGCAATGCGCATGTCGAGATTGCCGCCGAGCTTGATGTCGGTCCCGCGGCCTGCCATGTTGGTTGCAATGGTGACAGCGCCAGCAATGCCTGCCTGTGCAATGATTGCTGCTTCCTGCTCATGGTAGCGCGCATTCAGGACATTATGCGGCACGCCCATTGACTTGAGCATGGCGGCAAGGGTTTCAGACTTTTCGATTGAGGTTGTTCCCACCAGAACCGGTTGGCCGCGCTCACGGGCATCCTTGATGGTTTCGATGATGGAGGCATATTTTTCGCGTGCCGTTCGATAGACCTCATCATCTTCATCGGTACGCGCCACCGCCTCATTCGTTGGCACTTCGATGACTTCGAGTTTGTAGATATCCATGAATTCGTCAGCTTCGGTTGAAGCGGTGCCGGTCATGCCCGCAAGTTTGGTATAGAGCCTGAAATAATTCTGGAATGTAATGGAGGCGAGCGTCACGTTCTCCGGTTGGATGGCAGTGTGTTCTTTGGCTTCCAAGGCTTGGTGCAGGCCGTCGGAATAGCGCCTGCCCGGCATCATGCGGCCGGTGAACTCATCGATGATGATGACCTGATCATCCTTGACGATATAATCCTTGTCGCGCTGGAACAGCTTGTGGGCGCGCAGCGCCTGCTGCACATGATGGACGATGGTGACATTCTCGGCATCGTAAAGATTATCGCCCTTCAGCAAGCCAGCAGCGCCCAAAACCTGTTCAAGGTGTTCGTTGCCCTTTTCAGTTAAGGTGCAGGAGCGCTGTTTTTCATCAAGCTCGTAATCGTCCGAGGTCAGCTCCGGGATGTATTTATCAAGCGAATTGTAGAGATCGGACTTGTCGTCAAGGGGACCGGAAATGATCAAGGGTGTCCGGGCTTCATCAACGAGGATCGAATCAACTTCGTCGACAATTGCGAAGTGGTGCCCGCGCTGGACCATTTCATTCAGGTGATACTTCATGTTGTCGCGGAGGTAATCAAAGCCCAACTCGTTGTTGGTGGCGTAGGTTACGTCGCAGGCATACATGTCCCGGCGCTCGGCGTCGGACAGGCCATGGACAATAACGCCGGTGGTGAGACCCAGAAAATCGTAAATCTTGCCCATCCAGGCAGCGTCGCGCTTGGCGAGATAGTCGTTAACGGTGACGACATGAACGCCTTTGCCTTCGAGGGCATTGAGATAAACGGCAAGGGTTGCGACGAGGGTTTTGCCTTCGCCGGTTTTCATTTCTGAAATGGCGCCATCGTTCAAAACCATGCCGCCGATCATTTGAACATCAAAATGGCGCATGCCGAGGGTGCGTTTTGACGCTTCGCGAACCACGGCAAAAGCCGGGACCAGGAGATCATCCAAGGTTTTTCCGGCGGCCAACTCAGCCTTGAAGCTTGCGGTTTTTGCTTTCAATTCGGCATCCGAAAGGCTTTCCAATTCGGCTTCCAGCCGGTTCATTTCCTCGACGGGACCACGATATTTAACGACCTTGCGATCATTGGTTGTGCCGAAGATTTTTGCCGCGATTGAACGCAGTCCGAGCATATGTTTCGTTCCTTTTTTCGGGGAGGCCCCGTGAAGATTGGCGTCGAGAATTGCTGCCTGATAAGGCTTCGGTTCTCAAAGGTCTAGACCTAGTTGCTTGGTTGTAACCTGGAGTAATTCGAATTCAGGCCACAATTAAGAGCGGATTCCTGAGATTTCAATGTGTTGCAGGGCAGCAACAGGTACTCAATCTGCGATCCCACCCTCTTGCATGGGGGGATCAACAAGACCAATGTGCGCGGCGATTTGATATCAATGCCGCCCCGAGAGACAAGAAAATCCGGCTTATTCTTGCCTCTTTTGATGGCCATTGAGCGTTGCGGCGGGGCTAAGACCCGTTGAAAAAACAGAATTTGGACGATGGGCCTCATGCCACGCATTCAAGATTACGTGAAGATTGCACTGCTAACCGGTTTTCTTGGCGCGACCATGGCGCTGAGCGCTCAGGCTCAGGAGATAAAAGACGACAAGGTTGTGGCCATCGTTAATGGCCACGAAATCAAGATTTCAGAGGTGCAGATGGCCACCGATGACATCATTGGCCAGTTGCCCGATTTGCCACCGAAATTGCGCTATCCCTTCGTTGTAGAGTTTCTGGTTGAGCGTCATCTGTTAGCCCAACTGGCGGTCAAGGAAGGCATTGCGGATACGGACGAGTACAAGCGCCGTCTGGCCCTCTACCAGGCCAAGGCCCTGCGCGATGCCTATTTTTTCCAGAAGATTCGTCCGCAGGTCACGGAAGAAGAGATCAAGGCTGCCTATGATGCGGAATCAGCAAAGGTCGCTCAAACGGAGCGGGTCCGGGCGCGGCACATCCTTTTGGGAACCGAGAAGGAAGCCAATGAAATACTGGCGCGACTCAAGGCTGGTGAAAAATTTTCAGATCTTGCCAAGAAATACAGCCTTGATGGATCAAAAGATTACGGCGGTGACCTCGGATATTTCACCGCGCCTGAAATGGTTGCCGAGTTTTCGAAGGCTGCCTTTGCTCTGAAGGTTGGTGAAATATCGCAACCTGTGAAAACTGATTTTGGCTGGCATATTATCAAGGTTGAAGACCGGAAACTGGGGGCGGCACAACCTTATGATCAGGTAAAGTCTGCAATCCGCAACGTGCTCCTGCGCAAGAAAGTGCAAGAGATAATGGATGAGCTTCGTAAGACTGCCAAGGTTGAGGTTCTCGATGAGGACCTCAAGAAATATGCCGAAGACGTCGCAAAAAAGCGCAAGGCCATGCTGGACAAACAGAATGGCGGCGTAGCTGCACAGCCTGCCGAGGGTGAGACTGATACGGGCGGCAAGGGTGATCTGCAGGTTCCAGAACAATAACATCCGTTAAGGGCGA
Organism: Hyphomicrobiales bacterium; assembly: GCA_023266715.1. Taxonomy (GTDB): domain Bacteria; phylum Pseudomonadota; class Alphaproteobacteria; order Rhizobiales; family Aestuariivirgaceae; genus Aestuariivirga. Next base: position 5,653 of record JAHFPK010000140.1, read on the forward strand.
GCCATGGCGCATAGTGTTTCACCGCTCGCACCGCTTGCGGTTCCACGCCTTCCTGCCATTGACGGGGTGGAATTGGCGATTGCCGAAACCGGAATTCGCTACAAGAACCGTCCCGATGTGCTGCTGGCAACATTGTCTCCTGGCACAAGCGTTGCAGGTTGCCTGACGCTTTCAAAATCCCGTTCGGCTCCGGTTGACTGGTGTGCGCAGAGCCTGAAGGGTGGCAAGGCGCGGGCCGTGGTGATCAATGCGGGCAATGCCAATGCCTTTACGGGCAAGGCGGGGGTGCGAACGGTTACCGTCGTTGCCAAGGCCGCAGCACAACAGTTGAAATGCCAGCCAGCGGAAATTTTTCAAGCTTCAACCGGGGTGATTGGCGAGCCGCTTGATCCCACACCGATTGTGAATGCGCTACCGGCACTGATTGCTTCAGCGCGTGCGGATTGCTGGGACGATGCGGCGCGCGCCATCATGACCACGGATACTTTTGCCAAGGTTGCAACGGCTTCGGTGAAATATGCCGGCAAGACGGTTACGATTAACGGCATTGCCAAGGGATCCGGCATGATAGCGCCCGACATGGCCACCATGCTTGTTTTCATCTTTACAGATGCTGCCATTCCTTCTCGCATTCTGCAGACATTGCTTTCCGACAGTGTCGCCAAGAGTTTCAATTGCATCACGGTTGACGGTGATACATCAACATCCGACACGGTTTTGCTGTTTGCCACGGGCAAGGCTGGGCCAGCGCCAAAAGCATTGAAGTCGGCAAGTGATGCGCAGCTAAAAGGATTTGCGAAGGCATTGTCTGGTCTTTGCCTTGATCTTGCCCAGCAGGTTGCACGGGATGGCGAAGGGGCAGAGAAGCTCATTGAGATTGCGATTACAGGCGCGCAGTCCGATGGGGCCGCGCACCGGATTGCCATGTCGATTGCGAATTCACCGCTGGTGAAAACCGCAATTGCCGGTGAAGATGCCAATTGGGGCCGCATTGTCATGGCCATTGGCAAAGCCGGTGAAAAAGCCATTCGCGACAAGCTGCGCATTCGCATTGGCGGCATCCAGGTTGCGAAAAACGGCATGCGTGATCCCGATTACAAGGAAGCCGATATCATGCCGCACATGAAGGGGCGTGAGATTGTGATTGAAGCACATGTGGGTGTTGGAAAAGGCAAGGCCAAAGTCTGGACCTGTGATCTCACCCATCGCTATATCGAAATAAACGGTTCCTATCGCAGCTAATGCGTATCCTTCTCGTTGCAGCGGTAGCCCTTGTTGACCCGGATGGGCGCGTGCTGATTGCCAAACGTCCGGAAGGAAAAATGCTCGCAGGTCTATGGGAATTTCCGGGTGGCAAGGTGGAGCCCAATGAGCGGCCTGAAGCCGCCTTGATCCGCGAGTTGAAAGAAGAACTGGCCATCGACGTGACTGAAGCGTGTTTGGCACCGCTTACCTTTGCCAGTCATACTTACGAAGAATTTCATTTGCTAATGCCACTTTATGTGTGCCGGCGCTGGACGGGAACAGTGACTTCACTGGAAGGACA
>JAHFPK010000458.1 GCA_023266715.1 Hyphomicrobiales bacterium
GGCGTGGCCCTTCTTCTCTGGGGGGTGCGCATGGTGCGCACCGGAGTCCTGCGGGCCTGGGGCGACCGCCTCAAGCATTTCATCGAAGTGCGCCTCGGAAATCGCCCCTCGGCCTTTCTGTCGGGCGCCATGGCAACGGCCATATTGGGCAGCGGCACAGCAACCACCTTGATTGTGGCGGGCATCGCCGCAAGTGGAGCCATTGGTACGTCATTGGGATTGGCCGTGCTCCTTGGCGCTGATGTGGGATCAGCCGTCGTCTCCGCCCTCTTTGCCTCGGGAAGTTCACTCGCCCTTTGGGCTTCGCCCATTCTGATTTTTGCGGGTTATGTCACTTTCAGCGTGTCGCGTGAATTCCGGCCCCATAACATCGGGCGCATCATGATCGGCCTTGGCCTCATGCTGATGTCGCTGAAACTTATCTCTGTGGCAACAGCACCTTTGCGTGAAGCAAGCCTGTTCCACGCTGTACTCACGGCCATTGGCCATGAGCCCCTGCTCGCCTTTCTAACCGGCGCAATTCTGGCTTGGGGCTTTCACTCCACGCTTGCCGTAATTTTGCTGATCGCATCTTTTGTGGCCAATGGAAGCCTCGAGCTTGGTGGTGCCCTTGCTTTCATACTTGGCCTCAATCTAGGCGGCGGACTGCCCGCAATAACTTCCACGCTCGCCTTGCCCCCGGCGGGGCGGCGGCTGCCCGTCGCAAACCTGATGTGCCGGAGTATTGCGGCCATCCTTGGCCTGGCGTTCATTCAGCGCATCACCGGATGGGCCGGGAACATCCCATTTGATCCCGTCACCGCCGCGCTGTCGTTTCACGCGGGCTTCAATCTCCTGGTTGGCTTGTTCTTTCTGCCGCTCACCAAATTGGTGGAAAAGCAGGTCATAAAACTTGTGCCCGATGAAAAACTGGATGCGGACCAACTTGCTGCCCCGCGCTATCTGGATGTCAAATCCTTAAGCGCTCCTTCCGTTGCGCTTTCGAACGCGCTTCTGGAAACCGTGCGCATGAGCGAGGTGCTCAACCGCATGTTTGAAACGGCCCTCTCAGCTTTGCGACTCAAAAGCACTGAAACCCTCAAGCTTCTCAAAGGGCTGGACGAACGGTTGAACACCTTTCAAAACGCAATCCAATCCTACCTGGTCGATCTCACGCAAACCCAGCTTTCATCGGAAGAGGCCAGGCGGGCCCTGGAAATTACGCTCTATGTCAGCAATCTTGAACACGCGGGCGATATCATTCATCTCAATCTCGCAGACCGCATCAAGGCGAAAGCCAAGGAAACCATTGATTTCAGTATTGAGGAACAGGCCGCCCTCGATGACCTTTGCCTGATCATTCATGACAACATCCGATTGGCTACTGGTGTCCTGAGTTCTGCCGACCTTGAAGGGGCGAAACGCCTGATTGCGCAAAAGGATGCTTTCCGCACGCTTGAGAATACGGTGCTGGATCAGCATTTCAAAAGCGACAAGCAGACCAAGCGCGGCGCCCTCCGGCGCAGCGCCCTTTACGTTGACATGATCAGGGACCTGCACCGCATCAATTCGCATATTGTATCGGCGGGTTATCCCATTGTCGACGCGGCGGGCCTGCTGCGGGGATCGCGATTGCGAAATGATGCATAAAGGTAGCCATGAAGTTTATTCACCTCACTGATCTTCATCTTGTTCCGCCAAGCCAGAAGCTCTGGGGTTTTGATCCCTTTCCACGCCTCGACCAGTGCCTTGCCGATATTGTGAAATATCATGAGGATGCGGAATTCTGCGCAATTTCTGGCGACCTGACGGAACGCGGAGAGGTCGAGACCTATGTGGCGCTCAAGGAGCGTTTGAAAAAATTTCCCCTTCCGGTTCATTTGATGCTCGGCAACCATGATGATCGCGCAAACTTTTTTAAGATTTTTGATGGCGCTCATGAGTTTGGATTTGCTCAACACCAATTGACCAGCAACAATCAGCATTTCCTGTTCTTGGATACGCTGAAGGGTGGGCCCTCCTCAGCTGGCCTTTATGATGAGCCGCGGCGCAAGTGGCTTAAAGCCTCGCTGGCGGAAGCAAACGGAGCACCCGTTTATCTCTTCATGCATCATCCGCCCTTCA
>JAHFPK010000459.1 GCA_023266715.1 Hyphomicrobiales bacterium
CAAGCTCACGCAGCTGGCGGAACGCATGGTTGATTTCGGCGTGCGCATGGCCTTTCACCATCACATGGGAACCATTGTCGAGTCGGATGCCGATGTCGGACTGCTCATGAAGCATACGGGAGAGTCGGTTGGGCTTCTCTATGATACCGGGCACTCGACCTTCTCAGGCGGCGATCCCTTGCAGCTGATCAAAACCCATGTGAAGCGGGTCGTCCATGTGCACTGCAAGGATGTGCGCAAGCCGGTGCTTGAGCGGGCCCGCGCCGAGGACATGAGTTTCATGGGGGCCGTGCTGAATGGCATTTTTACCGTGCCGGGCGATGGGTTCCTTGATTACCCGTCAATCCTGCGGGTTCTCGCAGAAGCAAATTATTCAGGCTGGCTTGTTGTCGAGGCCGAGCAAGATCCAAGAAAGGCCCACCCCCTGACCTACGCGACGATGGGTTTCAAGAACCTGTCGCGCCTGGCTGCGGAGGCGGGCTTTACGGTTGAAAAATAATTGGGGCGGAGGTTTCCGCCCGCGGAAGGAACCAGTGCGAAAGCGTAAACTAGAAACTGAAAATGCAACTGGTCCGTCAGCCGCGATCACGGCTGGCGGAGATAATCAACAGGAGGAAACATGTTCTCGCTTGCGAAAATTATGAAACCCGTGCTCGGCCTTGTGGCTGGGCTGACAATGCTGTCGGCGGCTGTGAGCTTTGCTGCCGCCGATGAAACACGTGTTGTGTTTGTGACCCATGGCCAAAGCGGCGATCCCTACTGGTCTGTCGTAAAAAATGGCATGGACGATGCGGCCAAGACGCTCGGTGTGAAAGCTGAATACCTGGCGCCCGAAACCTTCGATATGGCCAAGATGGCCCAGATGATCGATGCGGCAGCTGCTTCGAAGCCCGATGGCCTGGTTGTTTCAATTGCCGATCCGGCCGCCCTCAGCGAACCTGTGAAAAACGCGGTTGCCGCGGGCATCCCGGTGATCGTAATCGATTCCGGCGGCTCGAAGTTGACCCATGAACTTGGCGGCCTCCTCTATCTCGGGCAGAGCGAATATGAAGCGGGCGTCATGGCCGGCGAACGCGTCAAGAAGCTCAATGTTACCAAGGCCGTTTGCGCAAACCACGAAGTTGGCAACGTCAGCCTTGATGACCGCTGTGCAGGCTTTGCCAAGGGGCTTGGGGTTGACGTGCCGGTCCTCAACGGCGTGATGGACCCGACGGAGATGAAGAACCGTATCATCGCCTATCTCAAGACCAATGCCGACACGCAGTTTATCCTCACCGTTGGCATTGGCAGCGCTGAGCCGGGCCTTGTTGCCCTCGACGAGCTTGGCCTCATCGGCAAAGTGAAGATCGGCACTTTCGATCTTTCACCCACCATCCTGAAAGCAACGGCCGACGGCAAGATGGAGTGGGGCATCGATGCCCAGCAATATGCGATGGGCTATATTCCCGTCGTCATGTTTGACCTGTGGAAGAAATACAAGATCGCGCCGATTGCCGATTATCCTACGGGACCTGGTTTTGTGACCGGGGAAACGGCGGCTTCGGTCATCGATCTGTCAAAGCAAGGCAAACGCTGATCCCATCATGGCGGCTGGCCAATGGCCCGCCGCCATGGCAATGTCGGCTGGGAGGATCGCATGAGCCTTGCGGAGAAGGACGAACGGGTCCGCGCTGTTCCGTTGCTTGGCCGGTTGCTGAGCCGGCCTGAACTTGGGGCCATTGCCGGAACGGTTCTCATTTTCGTTTTTTTTGGCATCACGGCGGGCGACAGCGGCCTGTTCAGCGCCAAGGGCATCATAAATTTCCTGGAAGTCTCCGCCCAACTCGGCATTCTTGCGGCGGCTGTTGCGCTTCTCATGATTGCCGGGGAGTTTGATCTTTCGGTGGGCTCGATGATTGGCTTTGCCGGAATCATCATTGCCATTCCGCCCATCATGTGGGGCTGGCCCGTATGGGCTTCCGTCACGCTGGCCTTCGCGAGCTGCGCTTTCGTCGGCTATCTCAACGGGCTTATTGTGGTGCACACGGGGCTTCCGTCTTTCATCGTAACGCTTGGCAGTTTGTTCATGCTGCGCGGCCTTACCCTCGGGGTGACGCGC
>JAHFPK010000460.1 GCA_023266715.1 Hyphomicrobiales bacterium
CGCCAAGGACAAGGCCACCAACAAGGAACAGCAGATCCGCATTCAGGCCTCCGGCGGTCTCTCCGATACCGAAATCAACAAGATGGTGAAGGAAGCCGAAGCCAACGCCGCCGAAGACAAGAAGCGCAGGGATGTGGTGGAAGCCAAGAACCACGCCGAAAGCCTCATGCATTCGACACAGAAATCCGTGGTTGAACTCGGCGACAAGATTTCAGCCGCCGATAAATCTGCCGTTGATGCGGCCGTAGCCGACCTCAAGTCTGTCCTTGAAGGCGGTGATGCCGAGGTGATCAAGGAAAAAACCAATGTCCTGGCCCAGGCCGCGATGAAGCTTGGTGAAGCCCTCTACAAGGCTCAGAGCGCCGGTTCAGGCACTGGCGCGGCAGATGGCGAAGTGCCAAATGTTGACAAGGATGAAGATGACATCGTTGATGCCGACTTTACGGAAGTCGGTGACGACGACAAGAAAACGTCCTAACAGAAGCAAGCCCCTTGACTCGTGAAAGTCGGGGGGCCTTTCCGGCAAGGGCGTAGAGGCAGATGGCTAAACGTGATTACTATGAAGTTCTCGGGGTCCAGAGAGGGGCCGACGAAAAGGCGCTGAAGGCCGCCTACCGCAACCACGCCAAGAAATTCCATCCCGATGCCAATCCAGGCGACAAGGCCTCTGAAGCCAAGTTCAAGGAAATCAGCGAAGCCTATGATGTTCTGAAGGACCCGCAGAAGAAGGCCGCCTATGACCGCTTTGGCCACCAGGCCTTTGAAAATGGCTCGGGCGGCGCGCGTGGACGCGCAGGCGCGGGCTTTGGCCCCGAATTCAATTCCTCCATGTCGGATATCTTCGAGGACCTCTTCGGAGACTTCATGGGCGGCGGCGGCCAGCGCAGCCAGCGCGGGCGTGGCGGCGGTGCGGCACGTGGTGCAGACCTCCGCTACAACATGGAAATTTCCTTGACCGAAGCCTACTCCGGCAAGACGGCGCAAATTCGTGTGCCAACCTCTGTGTCCTGCGAGACCTGCAAAGGCTCCGGCGCCAAGCCCGGTTCAAGCCCCAAGACCTGCCAGACCTGCAAGGGCGCAGGTGCAATCCGCTCGCAATCCGGTTTCTTCACGGTTGAGCGCGCCTGCCCCACCTGCCAGGGTCGCGGCCAGGTTATATCTGACCCTTGCGGCTCCTGTGGTGGCCAGGGCCGTGTCACCAAGGAACGCAATCTCTCGGTCAATATTCCGCAAGGCGTGGAAGATGGCACCCGCATCCGCTTGGCCAATGAGGGTGAAGCAGGATTGCGCGGCGGCCCCACCGGTGACCTTTATATTTTCCTCACTGTCCGCCCCCATGAATTTTTCCAGCGGGATGGCGCTGATCTCTTTTGCAAAGTGCCGATTTCCATGGCGGTGGCAAGCCTTGGTGGCGAAATCGAAGTGCCGACCATCGATGGCAAGAAGGCCCGCGTCACCATTCAGGAGGGCGCCCAGACCGGCAAGCAGTTCCGCCTGAAGGGCAAGGGCATGCCGGTTCTGCGTTCGGCGCAGGCCGGTGACATGTATATTCAGGTGAATGTGGAAACACCGGTGAACCTGTCGCGCCGGCAGCGCGAGATACTGAAGGAATTCAGCGCCGAAGCCCGCAACAATTCGCCGGAGTCGGAAGGCTTCTTCGCCAAGGCCAAGGCCTTCTGGGATGGGTTTGGAAGTTAGGTGATGGCAAAGGCATATTGGATCGCCCACGTCACCGTCACCAATCCCGATCAATACAAGCACTACGCGGGAGACGCTCCGATTGCTTTTAAAAAGTATGGCGCGACGTTACTGGCGCGCGGCGGCACGTTTGAGCAGATGGAAGGCAATGGCCGTCCAAGGAATGTCGTCATCGAATTTCCATCGCTTCAGGCAGCCCTTGATTGCTACCGCTCCGCTGAATATCAGGCGGCCCGCGCTAAACGTATCGGCGCAGGCGAGGCCGATATCGTCATTGTTGAGGGCGTCTAAAGCTTCAACTTTCCCACTTCTTCTCATCTTGCCCGCGCTTGACGCGGGCATCTTCCTTTTGGGGTAATGAAGAAGATGACCGGATCAAGTCCGGTCAGGATGAAATCA
>JAHFPK010000141.1 GCA_023266715.1 Hyphomicrobiales bacterium
TGGCTGGCGGCGTGGCCTGCTCGATAGTCGCCGCCGCTGCATTTGCATTCTCGCCTGGTACCGGAGCAATCTCGGTATCCATCGACAAACCGGTTGAATTTGTCGTCGGTCCAGAAGCTGTCAAAGCAACTGTCTTGTTATTTGCGGAACCCGAGAGAGAACCCTGTGTGTCACTGCTGTTTCCAGGTGGCGGGGGCATCGGCAAGGGCAAGGCATCGCTACCCTCCGACAGAGAATCAACTGATCCAGAGGATTGAGGAATTTGCTCCGCATCGCCCTGCTGCGCTTCCGGTTGTATGGGCTCTTCCTCGCTGGGCACAACCTGACCACCTAAAACCTCGTTGTCGCCAATGATCCGGTCATAAATCTGCTTTTTTGAGGAGGTGGAGCTGTTGGTGTTTGATTGCCCATCCAGGGGTTGTTCGGGTGCCGATTTTGCCGACTGCTCGGGTGCGGCTACAACGGGCGCCGACTCAGTTGATGCATTGGTTGCAATGGTTTTGACCTTGGTTTGGTAATACCAGACCCCAGCGCCCGCAGCACCTGCCGCCAACATCAAGAATAACAAGAGAAGCCAAGGACCACTCGAACGCCGGCGTTCATCGCCATAGATCCCCTCATTTTCGCGGTAAGCCTGATTATAGTCGTTGGCACTGGCCCTGCGAGATGATCTTGAGTGTGGCGCATCTTCAAAAATCTCATCACCATAATCATCGTCGTAGGCCTGCGGCTGTCCCCTCAGTGAAGCTTGCCGCGGCAAGGAACGTGGGTGGTTTTCATAGCCCGCCCCAACGTAGCCCAGATCGTCCTGGGGTGTCCGCCTGTATCCATCCGGGTTCACTTGGGGTGACTGCAGGCGCGGCTCGCCCGCCGGAGGTTGCGACAGCGGGCCGTTAAACCCCCGCAGCGGTTGCTGCAGGGGTGGTGGCACGTAAGATGAGGCGGGATAGCCACGCGACGGCTGAGGCCTGTATTGAGGCTGGAATCCAGCAGGGGCGCCCGCCGGCAACCGGGGCTGCCCACCCAAGGGGGGCCGCGGGGGCGAAAGCTGCGGCTGTTGCTGTTGCGGCATGGGCCTTTGGGGGGGGCGGCCAGGCGGCAATGCACGGGGTTCACGACCGAAATCTGCTTTTGCCTCTTCGTCAGCAAAACTGAATTTTGGTTTTTCTGCGGGCGTTACCAGAGGTTTGACTGCTGCGGGACTGGTGCTCTCGGCCCGTTGTTTGGCTGCCGTTACCCGCTGTTCAGCCAGCTTCTCCGCAGCCGCTCGCTGGGAGCGGAGCTTCTCGGCCAAGGCCTCAGGCGCTTGCGGAGAGGCACCCTGCGATGCTATTTGCTGTTGGGGCCTGGCGACTGGTGTAGCAGGCGTCGTAGTTCCAGACTTCATTGGCAGACGTGGCGCCATAGGCGCTGGTTTTGCCACTGGTTGTGATGGGCGCAAAGGCGAGGCATCCACAGTTGCGGTCGCAGGTGCCTTGGTAAATTCTCCCGAAATGCGCGGCATTTCCTTGCCGCCAATGCCTAAACGCTCGCGCCAATTGCGCTTATCAGTATCATTCGTGGAGTTTTGATCCATTACCAGCTATTTCCGTTGTTACATTTCTTCAACAGGGTTAACCCCTAAAATTCGAAGACCATTTGATAGAACATAGCGAATTGCGCGTAAAAAAGCGAGCCGCGTGTCCGTTATTATTATGTCATCTTTTACAATAAATCTTAATTGCGGCGACTCTTTGCCTTTATTCCAGAGGGAATGAAAATCACTAGCGAGTTCATAGAGATAAAATGAAATGCGATGCGGCTCGTGGGCAAGTGCGGCGCCCTCCAACATTTTTGGATATTCTGCCAATCTTCGTACCACAAGCCTCTCGGCCTCGTCGACCAAAAGTAAGAAATCGTGGTTAACGGGGGCCCGGCCAAGCTCTGCGCCATTGCGCAAAACGGAGCAAACACGGGCATGGGCATATTGCACATAAAACACCGCGTTATCTTTTGACTGTTCGGTGACCTTTGCGAAATCAAAATCAAGTGGCGCCTCGTTCTTGCGATAAAGCATCATGAAGCGGACGACATCGGCGCCGACCTCGTCCACAACTTCACGAAGTGTTACAAACTCGCCGGAACGCTTCGACATGCGCACCGGCTCACCGTTTCGAAACAATCTAACCAATTGGCAAAGCCTAACGATGACATCAACTTTTCTAGGGCCTGCAATGGCTGAAGCAACCGCTTCAAGCCGTTTGACGTAACCGCCATGATCGGCACCCAAGACATAAATCAGTTCCTTAAAGCCACGCTGGATCTTGTTGCGAGTGTAGGCAACATCGGAGGCAAAGTAAGTGTATGAGCCGTCCGACTTGAGCAGCGGCCTGTCTATATCATCGCCAAATTCCGTCGCCCGAAAGAGGGTTTGTTCGCGGTCTTCCCAGCCTTCCGGCAGCTCGCCCTTTGGCGGCGGCAAGCGGCCTTCAAATACGTGGCCATGTTCGCGGAGGTCTGCAACAGTATCGCGCACTTCGCCTGAATCATGCAGGGATTTTTCCGAGAAGAAAACGTCTTGATGAATCTTTAAACTGGCAAGATCATTCTTGATCAAGTCCATCATCATGGCGATGGCCTTGTTCCGGACAATGGGAAGCCACTGCTCCTCCGTCACCGTCAAAAGAACTTTTCCGTGTTCGGCGGCAAGCGCCTGCCCCACTGGTATTAAATATTCGCCGGGATAGAGGCCTGATGGGATTTCATCAATATCCGTGCCCAAGGCTTCCTGGTAACGCAGGAAAGCCGAACGCGCGACGGTATCAACCTGGGCGCCAGCATCATTGATGTAGTATTCCTTGCTGACCTCATAGCCCGTCACTTTTAGCAACTCTGCCAACGCATCCCCAAAGACGGCGCCGCGACAATGACCGACATGCAAGGGTCCCGTTGGGTTTGCGGAAACATATTCGACATTTGATTTTATGCCTTTCCCCAACTCGGAACGGCCGTAGTGATCACCTTTTGCCAGAATTGCATCCAAGATTTTTGGCCAGAACGTATCTTCGAGGCGCAGGTTGATGAAGCCAGGGCCTGCAACATCAGCTGACAAGACATCAGGTTGTCTTGCCAGCCGTTTTGCCAAAATCTCCGCCAGCACCTTCGGCGCCATGGCGGCCGCCTTTGCAACAACCATGGCGGCGTTTGTTGTCACGTCACCATGGGTGGCGTCTCGCGGGGGTTCCGCCGTTACGCGGGAAAGATCGAGGCCGGGCGGCAGTTCACCGGTTGCCATCATGACCGAAAGTTCGTTTCTTGCGGCTGTCTGAAAGTGTGCAAAAAGGTTCATATCATCATTCTAAGCTATTGAAATTATGTAGTTTCCTGCCGAGATCACGATCCCTTCGGGCCTATCTTGCCTGAAGTGATAAACGTGATCATCGTTTATAATCTGGCGCGTGATCGGGCGGAAAACCGCATTCCACTTTTCCTGATCACGCGCTACCGGAAAAGCGGGTCGAGGTCAAACAAACGCTTGTGCTGATCCAGCGCAAATCGGTCGGTCATGCCGGAGAGAAAGTCACAGACCTGACGAGCATAGTGGCTGCGATCAGTTGCGGGACCATGGTCGCGCCAGTCCTCCGGCAGGAGTGACGCGTCGTTTATATATGCCTCGAACAAATCGCGAATGACCCGCCGGGCGCGGTCCATGATTTCAAGCACGCGCTCATGGCGATACATTCGGGTTGACAGAAATGCCTGCAGAACGCGATTATTTTCCGCCATTTGGGCAGTAAATTGCACTGTAGCGCGCTTTTGTGAGCGCACATCATCACTCGATTTCACGTTTGCCTCAGCGCAATTTTTTTTCGTCTGCGTCACGACGTCAGAAACCATTCCCGAAATCACGCGGCGCACTGTCTCATGAATGATGCGCGATCTTTCCAAGCCAGGATAAAGTTTAAGAACATTGGACAGCGCCTCGCCCACCAGCGGCACATCGCCGAGATCGATGATGTCGAAAAGCTTGGCCCGGAGGCCATCATCGATGTCATGGGCATTGTAGGCGATGTCATCGGCGATGGCTGCAACTTGCGCCTCAGCAGAGGCAAAATTTGCAAGTCTGAGATCGTGAGCGTCGGCATATTCGATAATGACCTGTGGCAGCCCGCTTTCCTTGAAATGCCCGAGCGCGTGGCCATGGGCATCTATCAACGGGCCATTGTGCTTGACCAGCCCTTCAAGAGCTTCCCAGGTGAGGTTCAGGCCATCAAAATTGGCGTATTTCCTTTCCAGCTTGGTGACGATGCGAAGCGATTGGGCATTGTGGTCGAAGCCGCCAAAGGGGGTCATGAGTTTATCGAGTTCACGCTCGCCGGCATGGCCAAAAGGCGTGTGGCCGAGATCGTGGGCCAACGCCAAGGCTTCGGTGAGGTCCTCGTCCAGGCCAAGGGCACGGGAAATGGACCGTGCAACCTGGGCAACTTCAATGGAATGGGTGAGGCGGGTTCGATAATGGTCGCCCTCGTGATACACAAAAACCTGGGTCTTGTGCTTCAAGCGCCGGAAAGCAGAGGAATGTATCACCCGGTCACGATCACGCTCGAAAACTGAACGTGGCGGGCTCTCGGCTTCCGGAAACAACCTTCCCCTGCTCTCCTCAGGCTTGGCCGCGTAGCTTGCCGTATGACGTTTCATTACTGCACCATTGACAATTCAGCGCCCAAGACCGACATAAATGTCTATGGAAAGCATTGTAAACATTACTGCCCGGGCCGCAAACCGGATTTGTGAAATAACTGCCGGCCAGAACGAGACCCATGGCCTTAGAATTTCGGTTAACGGCGGCGGCTGCTCCGGTTTTCAGTATGATTTCGCGATTGCCACTGATCGTAATGACGACGACATTGCCATAGAAAAAGACGGGGCTACGGTTCTTATCGATTCAGTTTCTCTCGGTTATATGTCGGGTTCCACAGTTGATTTCGTTGATGATCTCATTGGCCAATCCTTCAAGGTGCAAAATCCTCTTGCCAAGGCCTCCTGCGGCTGCGGAACCAGCTTCACGATTTGATCCGTCTGCCGAGGTCGATAATGCGCGTTGCTACGTGGAATGTGAACTCGATCAAAGCGCATTTTGACGTGGTCACACGCTGGCTAGGCGAAGCGAGGCCAGATGTTGTTTGTTTGCAGGAAATCAAATGTGAAGACCAAAACTTTCCATCGGCGGCTTTCGAAGAGCTGAATTACGGCGCGGCAGTGTTTGGCCAGAAGACTTACAATGGCGTGGCAATCCTTTCAAAGTTCCCGCTGGAAAATATTGTTCGCGGGCTTGCCGGTGACGCTTCTGACGAACAATCGCGCTATATCCAGGCGACTGTTATGGATGGCGTTCGAAGTACCACCGTGGCTTGCATCTATTTGCCCAATGGCAACCCAATTGATTCGCCCAAGTATCCATATAAATTGGGATGGATGGATCGTCTGATTGCCCACACTAAAGGGCTGCTGAAACAGGAAGAGGCCTTTGTCTTGGCCGGCGACTACAACGCCATTCCCAAAGCCATTGATGCAAAGACACCCAGCCAATGGGTAAATGACGCTTTGTTCTTGCCAACCACGCGGGCAAAATTCCAGGAGCTTCAAGCCTTGGGACTAACCGACGCGTTTCGTGCGCTTCACCCAACTGCCACCAACCAATATACGTTCTATGATTATCAGGCTGGCGCCTGGCAGAAGGAAAATGGTATTCGCATTGATCATATGATGCTTTCACCGCAGGCCGCCGATCGCCTGGTTGCCGCCAATATTGAGAAACATGTGCGGGGTTGGGAGAAACCTTCTGACCATGTGCCGTTCGTCATAGAACTCTAAATACGAAAAGCCCGTCGATGCGATCGACGGGCTTTCTGATTCGCTGAATAAGATTACTTAGGGGCTTTGATGCCGAAAGAAGCGAAGCTTGCTTCGAAAGGCTTGTAGGCTTCCTTGGCAGTTGCGACATAGAGTTCGTTGAGCTTTGTGGCCTCGGCTACAAAAGCTTCATAGGCTTCCTTGGCATAGCCCTGCTGAACTTCAAGGGCCTTTTCGAAAGACTTGGTGGCAGTTGCCTTTTCGACAACTTCGGTGCCTTTTTCAAAGGACTTGCGCGAAAAATCAGTGGCTTCCTGGGCAATTGCCTGGAAACCCTTGGTCAGGGCAGCACCAGACGCTACAAAAGCTTCGTAACCGTCTTTGCTCAGGGTCTGGAAATCTTCAAAGGACTTAATCATGGGGCTCTCCATTTGGGTCAGTTTCTCATCGTATGGAGCCATATATGTGCAGTGCACCATAAATGTCAAGAACTTTTTGCAGTGCAACATAGGAGAAATTGCAAATCAACAGGTGCGATTCAGTCGTTTACCCGTTAGTAAGTCTGGAATCGTTAATTTAAGTGTCTGGGTTTCGGGGGAACTAATGGGGGCCGGGACATGATTCCGGCCATTTTAGCGGTCAATCAGTACTCAGTGTTTGAGTACCAAAAGATGAGTTTTGGGATGGATTCCAGTGCTATTTCGCAACCGCGCAGCTCACTCATCCTGGCGCGCCTTATTGTCCAACTCGCAGGTTTGGTACTTGCTGGCCTGGTTCTTCTGGGGACTTTCAACCTGGTTGAGGCAAAGCCGCAGTTTTCAGCCATCGCCGTTGATGCCCGAACCGGAAAAATACTGTTCGGCAGCGCTATCGACGGATTGCGTCATCCGGCATCGCTGACCAAAGTCATGACGCTTTATCTGTTGTTCCAGGATCTCAAAGAGGAACGCATAAAATTGACGAGCGATCTCCAGGTATCGCGGCGGGCGGCCTCCATGCAGCCCTCAAAACTGGGATTGAAACCCGGTTCTACAATTTCAGTTGAGAATGCCATTAAGGCCCTGGTTACAAGATCCGCCAATGACGTTGCCGCAGCCATAGGGGAAAATTTGGAGGGCAGTGAAGCCAACTTTGCCGCCCGTATGACGCGCACCGCGCGTGCCATCGGCATGACGAAGACCACGTTCAAAAACGCCTCCGGCCTTCCCAATCCGGTGCAGGTGACGACGGCGCGTGACATGGCAACACTCAGCCTGCGAATCCAACGGGACTTCCCGCAGTACT
>JAHFPK010000461.1 GCA_023266715.1 Hyphomicrobiales bacterium
CTGCAAGTATATGTTTGCCTTGACAATTTCTTTGGCAACAACGAGCTCATACCGGCCGCTCTGGAGGTAGGCTTCATCCAATCCATCGGCGTTTCTCACATAGCCAAAGCCAATTGGCTCTCCCACCGTATACCCGTAGCCACCGCTGGTGAGGTAGCCGGCGAACGCCCCATTGCGGAGGATTGTTTCACGGCCCAGGAGAACTACATCTTCACGTTCCGTCGTGAAACCTGCCAGCATTTTTGTGAGCGGCGACCGCGATAATTTTTCAATCGCCTCGCGGCCCAGGAACGGCTGATTGGTTTTCATTTTCACCGCCCATCCAAGCCCCGCATGGAGCGGTGAATCATTGGGGGTAATATCAGAGCTCCAGGCGCGATAGCCCTTCTCAAGACGCAGCGACTCCAACGCGCGGTAGCCGACAGGCGCAATGCCGTGAGACTTGCCCGCAGCCATCAGCACATCAAAGACATCGCCCGTCGCTGCAATGGGCATGTGCAGTTCCCATCCCAGCTCGCCCACATAGGTGACGCGCAGCGCCCGCACGACATGACCCGCAATTTCAATCTTGTGCACTTCGCCAAACTTGAACGCCGCATTGGACATATCCGCTTTCGTCACCGCCTGAATGACCGCCCGCGATTCTGGACCCATGACGGAGAGCGTTCCGTACTGTTCGGTGATGTCAGTGAGTGTCGCATCGAGCCCCGGCTTGATATGATCGGCAATCCAGGCAAAGTCATGGGTCCGGAAGCCCGTGCCCGTCACAATATAGAAATGGTCCTCGGCCAGCCGTGCAACTGTCAAATCGCACTCAATTCCGCCTCGCGAATTCAGCATCTGTGTATAAGTAAGTTTGCCAACGGGCCGTGACATGTTGTTTGCGCAGATCCAGTTCAGCGCCTCCTCAGCATCCCGGCCGCTCAGTTCGTACTTCGAAAAGGACGATTGATCGAACACGCCAACCCGCTCGCGCACAATCTTGTGCTCTTCACCAACAGCTGCGAACCAGTTCTGCCGGCCCATTGTATAGACATCTCGCGGTGTCTCACCCCTGGGCGCGAACCAGTTCGGCCGCTCCCAGCCCAGCTTGGAACCGAAACAGGCATTAAGTTTTTTTAAACGATCATAAAGCGGGGAGACAATCCGGGGCCGCCCCGATTGATATTCCTCATGGGGAAAGCCAATGGTGTAATGCTTGCCATAGGCCTCAAGCGTGCGCTCGGAAGTCCAGTTGCGGTCCTTGTGCAGGTCTGAGAAGCGGCAGATATCAACCACCCAGAGATCCATGGGCGCTTCACCGGTAGCAACCCAGTCCGCCAGTACCCAGCCGGCGCCACCACCGGCGGCAATGCCAAAGGCATTGAAGCCGGCGCCCACATAGAAATTTTTCAGTTCCGGCGCCGCCCCCAGAATGAAATTGCCATCGGGCGTAAAGCTCTCCGGTCCGTGGATCATTTTCTTGATGCCGGTATCTTCCAGCGCCGGCACGCGCACGAGCGCCTCGGTCATATGCTGCTCGAAATGATCCCAGTCATCTTCAAACAGCTGGAATTCAAAATTGTCCGGAACATCCCCTTGCGTCCAGGCAATAGGATCCGGTTCATAACCGCCAAATACCAGGCCACCCACCTCTTCCTTGAAATAGGTGCGGCGGTCGGGATCGCGGATGGTTGCGCAATCCGTGGCAAGGCCCGCGACCTTTTCCGTAATCACATATTGGTGCTTCACCGGCTGCAGCGGAACGCTCACGCCTGCCAACGCACCAATCTGCCGTGCCCACTGCCCGCCGCAATTCACCACCTTTTCGCAAGTGATCTTGCCCTGATTGGTATTCACCGCGTTCACGCGCCCATCTTTGATATTAAACGAGGTGACACGCGCACCCTCGATGAGTTTTGCGCCATGCATGCGGGCACCCTTTGCGAGAGACTGCGCGATATCGGAAGGCGATGCTTGCCCGTCGGTCGGCAGTAATGAGGCGCCGACGAGATCATCCACATTCATCAGAGGCCACATCTTTTTCACTTCGGCGGGCGATAGCAGATGCATGTCCATGCCGAAGCTCTGCGCTGTCGTGGCCAGCCGCTTGTAT
>JAHFPK010000142.1 GCA_023266715.1 Hyphomicrobiales bacterium
AAGAGGATTTGCGACTGCGCGGCGCAGGCGAAGTGCTGGGAACACAACAGGCGGGCCTTCCGCTCTTTCGCATCGCAGATCTCGTGGCCCATGGTGAATTGCTGGCGGCGGCGCGTGACGATGCGGCCTTGATTTTGGAGAGTGATGCCGGATTGAAATCAGTGCGCGGCGAGGCGCTGCGCACCCTGCTCTATCTCTTTGAGCGTGATGAAGCCGTCAAGTTGCTTTCCGCCGGCTAGGTTTCTTTGCTGGTGGCAGTTTGCGTGCCTGTTTCAGTTCGCTTTTCGGCGCCAGGGGTGCATCAGGAAATACCAGCCCCATGGAAATTATCAGCTTCAAGGCATCTTCGACAGTCGTGTCCAAGACTATGACATCATCGACATCGCAAAAGAAGACATAGCCGCCGGTTGGATTTGGCGTCGTTGAAACATAGATGGCATACATGGTGCGGCCCTTCTCCAAGCCCACCATGGCGCCATCAATCTCGCGTGAAATAAAGGCAAGTGACCACACGCCGTGGCGCGGCCATTCAACCAGACATACCTTTTGAAAGGACGTGCCATTCTGCAAAAACAGGGTCTCAAAAATCTGCTTGGAGCCCTTGTATACGGAACGCACGATCGGGGTGCGCCTGAGGACATTGTCCCACATGCCAATCAGGGTGCGCCCCACCAAATTGGCCGCAAGAGCGCCAATGAAGGTAATCGCAATGAGAGCAAAGATCAGACCGAAGCCCGGAACCCTGAAGGGCAAATAGGTGTCGGGATTATAATAGCTGGGAATATAGGGTTTCAGCCAGGCGTCGAATATATTAACGAACCAGAGGGTGGCCCAAATCGTAATGGCGATCGGAGCGGTGATGGCAAGGCCGGTGAAAAAATAGGCCCTGAGTTTTCCAAAAAAGGAAATACGCTGAGGCGCCGATACCTTCAATTCTTCGTCGTTAGAGCTTGCCATAGTGAACAGTAAATCGCATGAACAGACCGAGAATTGCAAGGGTTACGGGAGAATCAGCGAAATTGGCTTTGCGGCAGTTAATTTACCTCGGCGCCAGCCTCTATGCTGGAACCCGCCCAAGCAGGAGGGCATAAACCTCATTCTGAGAATGTGCTGCCGTCCGCCGGGTACTGCTCGGCCCAAACCCGCGCGCGGGCTTCCGCTTCCAGCCTTTCATCTTCATTGGCGGCTGAATTAAGCACGTTGTAGCGGTCAAAAATCGATGGAAATTCCGATGGCTTTGTCGATTGCTGGGCCAGGATATACCACATCAAGGCGCGGGTGCGGTCCTTCTGCACCAGCTTGCCATCCCAATACAAATCGCCGAGATAGGCTTCCGACAGGGCATGGCGTTTTCTGGCAGCGGCGATCAACCATTTCAATCCCTGCTGCGGGTTCTTTTTTACGCCTTGGCCCCTGATATTCATCAGGCCAAGTGAATACTGCGCGCCGGGATGGCCATAGGTCGAAGCAATTTTCAAGTAGCTGCTGGCAGCGAACTTGTAATTCGCCTTGATGCCCGCGCTGGCAATGCCGACGCGGTAATAATCGGCCACGCGCAATTGTGCATCCACCATGATGCGGAGACGGTTCTGATCAGGCTCATCGGGATCGTAGGTATCGGCCACACGCGAATAATAGGAAAATGCCGTGGCATCATCGCGGGGAACACCGCGGCCCTTGCGGTACATATGGCCGAGATACCAATCGGCGACAATATTTCCATCCTCCGATGCCTTGCGGAAAAATTTGATTGCCCTGTCATAGTCTCCGGTGTTGTAGGCCTTCTTGGCCCGTTTCAAATCATCAGTCCAAAACGGAATGATATCGAGTTTGGGAAGATTAATCGTCGGCATGGCCGGCAGATAAGAGAAGAAACCGGTTTCGTCTTCCTGGGCCTGGGCAGCAGGCGAAAGGCCAAACAGCGTCACCGCCAGAAGTGCAATCATTGCAGTTCTGGTGTGGCGTGAAAACAGCTTCACGAAGACGCTAAATGTCGGCGTAGCAGACACCTTCAGCACTTCCTCCGGGATGAGTTACGGCACCGGAAACAGCGGGGCCTACCTGTTGGGCATATTTCCAAAGCGCGCCAGAACCATAACCATGGTCCTTGGGCTTCCAGCTTTTCTTGCGGGCGACAAATTCGGCATCACTCACATTGCAGGTCAAGGTGCCTCTAACGGCATCAAGTGTGATCAGGTCGCCGTCGCGCAGCAAGGCAATGGGTCCACCCAATTGCGCCTCCGGGCCCACATGGCCCACGCAGAAGCCGCGGGTGGCGCCCGAGAAGCGGCCATCGGTGATGAGTGCCATTTTCTCGCCCATGCCTTGGCCATAAAGGGCAGCGGTGGTTGACAGCATTTCGCGCATGCCAGGGCCTCCACGCGGACCCTCGTAGCGAATGACGAGCACTTCGCCTTCCTTGTATTTTTTGTGGGTGACCGCTTCAAAGCACAGTTCTTCGGAATCAAAGCAGCGGGCGGGACCGGTGAAGGTCAGGTTCTTCATGCCAGCAACTTTTACGATCGCACCTTCAGGGGCTAGATTGCCCTTGAGGCCCACGACGCCACCGGTTTTGGTGATGGGCTTGTTGGCGGGATAAACCACGTCCTGGTCCGGGTTCCATTTTACACTTGCCATGTTCTCAGCAAGCGTGCGGCCCGTTACCGTCAGGCATTCGCCATGGAGGAAACCATGGTCAAGCAGGGTTTTCATGAGCAGAGGAATGCCGCCGGCCTCAAACATGTCTTTTGCAACATATTTGCCGCCCGGCTTCAGGTCTGCGATGTAGGGCGTGCGCTTGAAAATTTCAGCGACGTCAAACAGGTCAAACTTGATGCCGCATTCATGGGCAATCGCCGGCAGGTGAAGCGCTGCATTGGTGGAACCACCGGAGGCGGCCACAACGGTTGCGGCATTCTCCAAAGCCTTCAAAGTGACGATGTCGCGCGGGCGAATATTGCGGGCGATGAGTTCCATCACCTTTTCGCCGGAGGCGAAGCAGAAGGTATCGCGGATCTCGTAAGGCGCCGGTGCGCCGCAGGAATAGGGCAAGGCAAGGCCGATGGCTTCCGCCACGGTTGCCATGGTATTGGCGGTGAACTGCGCCCCACAGGACCCCGCTGACGGGCAAGCGACCTGTTCGAGGGTGTGAAGGTCAGCATCGGACATATCGCCCACGGAATGCTTGCCTACTGCTTCAAACACATCCTGCACGGTGACGGGACGGCCCTTGAAGGTGCCGGGCAGAATTGAGCCGCCATAGATGAATATGGACGGCACATTGAGGCGCACCATGGCCATCATCATGCCGGGCAGCGACTTGTCGCAGCCAGCGAGCCCAACGAGCGCATCATAGCAGTGGCCACGCATGGTGAGCTCAACCGAGTCGGCAATGCATTCACGCGACACCAGCGAGGCCTTCATGCCCTGGTGACCCATGGCAATGCCATCGGTGACCGTGATAGTGCAGAATTCCCGTGGCGTGCCACTGGCAGCTGCCACACCGCGCTTCACCGACTGGGCCTGGCGCATCAGGGAAATGTTGCAGGGTGCCGCTTCATTCCAGCAACTCGCCACGCCAACGAGGGGTTGGGCAATCTGCTGCTCATTCAGGCCCATGGCGTAGAGATAGGAGCGGTGCGGCGCACGTTGCGGCCCAACGGTAACATGGCGGCTCGGAAGCCTGGATTTGGAGATGACAGTCGCGTCCATGATGGTGTCCTGTGTCAGCGTTTTTGCTCTGTTCTTGGTAACGTCGGCACAGCTTTCAGTCCTTCCTGCTCAAATAAACGGCGGTTTTACTTCTCAATCACCAATTTCCCGGTAATCGAGAGCAACCCCGCCCAATTTTTCCCAGAAGCCCCTTAAGCTCTGATTCCACAGGTCTCAGTTCCTGTGATGAAATATGACGGTAAGGAGCAATTTGGGCAGATGAAAGGTTCATTGTGGCGCAAAATTGCGGCAGGTTAATAATTCAAAGGCCTGTGGTATTTCGGCAACAGGCGGGCCAGAACCCTTATTTCGCGCCTAATAACAGGTGTTTCCGATTGCACCCCGCCGTGGCAGATTGGCAACTATGGCAGATTCTCTCCAAAGTTCAGGCGAACCAATTCGCGTTGAATACGTACCCCGACCGGGACTGGGGCGACTCGCCTTCGTCAACTTCCTATTGAATCTTGTTACCCTCACAATCTACCGGTTTTGGGCCAAAACCAACGTGCGGCGGCATATTTGGAGCTGCGTGCATATCAATGGTCAGCCCTTGGAATATACCGGACGGGGGATTGAGATATTCAAGGGCGCACTGATTGTGTTTGGCCTGTTCGTGTTGCCATTTGCCCTAGTCATAGCGTTTATCAACATTGCACTCGGTCCGGAGCATCCTGCCCTTTTTGCGGTCTATACCCTGTTGTACCTTGCTATTTTTGTGTTGTGGGGCGCCGCTCTTTATCGGGCGCGGCGCTATCAGCTTTCGCGCACTTTGTGGCGGGGTATCCGGGGAACGCTGGTGGGATCATCCATGATCTACAGTCTGACCTATTTCGGTTCAATCCTGGCTCGCGGCATGTCACTTGGCTGGACAACACCTGTGCTGAATACGGTTCTGCAGGAACAGATCATTGGCGACATGCGTTTTGGCGACCTTGCCTTCAAGTTCGGGGGACGCGCTGGCCTACTCTATCCGACCTATGCGCTGTGCTGGTTTCTGTCCCTCGTTGCCATTATCATTTTTATTTTTCTCTTTGGCGCTGAGGTAACTGCCCTTTTTGGACCGGAAGTGCAAAAAGTTTTCGATGAAATTTTCAAACCTGACTCGCACCCTACATCTGAACAAATCTGGACGGCCAGCACTGTCGCTGCCGTTGTCGCCGTTTCCTTTATCGCAATGTTCCTTGTCGTTCCGATGTTGTGGGCCATTTACTCCGCCAAGGAGCTTGCAACTTTTGCCAACTACACCAAAGCGGGCAACGCTACGTTCAAATTGAATGCTACGGCCGGAAGCCTGATCTCGCTCGTCGTCGGCAACTTACTTATCCTCATTTTTACCCTTGGCATTGGCCGCCCCTTCATGCAGCAGCGGCTCATTCGCTATATGTGCGAGCGCATGGAAGTCATCGGCACGATTGATGTTGACCGGATAGCGCAATCGCAGGCGGCGCTGGACAGAACCGGAGAGGGATTGGCGGACGCCTTTGATCTTGGGGTCATCTAATGGCAATCGAGGCCATTTATTTTGATGGCGAAACATCCAGGGATAACAAGGTTCTCATCAGCCTTGGGCCGCAAGGCCTTGAGATCACAGGCGATACTGTTTCCGCTCAAACATGGAGTCTGCCGGGCCTCAGAGCAATCGATCCCCCTTACGCGAGCCAGCCTTTGAGACTTGCCCATCGCCGGCAGCCGGGGGCACGGCTGATCATTGGCGACCGCGGATTTACCGAACAGCTTTTGGCTCAGGCTCCGCATCTGAGGGGCGGGATTAATCCCAAGCGCGCCTTGCATCTGTTTCTGTGGATCGGCAGTGGCCTTACGGTCTTGGCCGGGCTCATCTACCTCACGCTTAATTTTGCACCCCAGAAACTAGCCGCGTTTCTGCCTGATGAGTGGAGCCGGCGCGTTGGCGAACAGATGGAAGCTTCACTCGTTGAGAAGGCCAGAACCTGCCAATCCACCGCAGGCAACAGGGCTTTGACTGCGTTGCTTGCAAACTTGGCAGAAGGCGATGCAGATATGCCGCCTCTACGGGTTCGCGTCTATGACATTCCCATCATGAACGCCTTCGCGCTTCCTGGCGGCCGTATCGTTCTTACCCGGGGGCTTTTGGACAAAGCCGCGGCACCGGATGAAGTTGCAGGTGTTCTGGCCCACGAGATTGGCCATGTGGCGCACCATCATCCCGAGGCGCAATTGGTACGTATCGCTGGCGTGCAGATATTGCTCAGTGTTGCCACGGGAACGTCAGGGGGAACGAATGCCAGTTCGCTTGCAGGCCTTGCAGCCGTCCTGAAATCCAGTCGTGATGCGGAAAGCGAGGCTGATGGCTACGCGGTTGCGATGCTAAGCGCCGCGCGGATAGACCCTATGGGGCTAAAGCACTTCTTTGAAAAAATCCTGACTGAAGAAGGCAAACCTTCTGGCGGTGCCCTGTCGAGATTGGGAACTGTGTTTTCCACCCACCCGGTTACCACTGAGCGCATTGACCTCATCAAGCCATTGCCTGAAGGAGCTCAGATCAAACCTCCAATCACCGACGCACAATGGAATGATCTGAAAAAGATTTGCGGGCCGTGAGTTCCTGCTTCTTCATATCCAGGGTGCGCTCTTCATGGGCCACAAACCACTCAACCATTTCGGTCCAGATTGATTCAGCAAGGGCGGGATCGAGGTGGTGGGCGCGAGCGAGAACGCGGGCACGGTCGATCACATAGTCAACCCGGGCTGGAATTCGCGCGGGCATGCCGTCCCGGTGTTTCACCGCAATGACTGCTTCAACAAGACGCTGGCGCTCGGCCAATAGCTTGATGAGCTTTTCATCGATGGCGTCAATCTCGAGGCGCAGTTCCGCGATACCGGTCTTTTTCAGTGCTGAATTCATGGTCACGAAATGAGGCATGACGGAGCAAAGGTGAATGTGTCGAAGCGCCGCGTCATCGGGTCAGGCCTATTTTCTTTCGGGGTTCCGGCACGACAACCCAGGGCCGCTTGCCTCTCATATCCCGCGCTGTTACGACCTGGAGGGTGTCGTCATGAATGCTGATCGCGTGTGAGCCCATGCGCCAGACATCGAACCGGTCAATGCGAATCGGTACCGATTTGCAGGAGCCGCGCAGAGGATAAGCCGCAATGACGATATCGAGCCCGGCACAGGAAGGAGCATCCCCTTCGCCTTCCATGAAGTAGCCAAGGAATTGGCCATTTACTGTGGCGCGACATGAGCGGGCATCGCATGACCACCCTTTTCGCGCCACTGCGTCCTTGAAACTGGTTTCCTCGCCATTGGCCTGCAGCCATTTTTCGGCGGCAAAGCGACCCTTATGCGCGTTGGCAAACACCAGTTCCCCGCTCGAATTACGAAACGCTGCATTGGCCGCCGTTCGTTCGATCA
>JAHFPK010000462.1 GCA_023266715.1 Hyphomicrobiales bacterium
TCAGTTTTCACATCTATGCCGCCGAAGACATTATCGGCGAAAGTCTGGCCTTCACGGACGGCAACAGGGGTGAGGTTGACGCGGTTGGTGACATCACCGATTGCATAGATATTGTCCGCTGTCGTGCGCGAATAGTCGTCAACTTTCACGGCGTAGTGAGGCGTGAGATCAACGCCGGCATTCTCCAAACCCAGACCAACAACATTGGGAATGCGTCCGGTAGCAAACATGATGTGGCCTGCGCCGAAAGCGGCGCCATCTTCCAGCGTGACACGGACGCCATCGCCGCTTTTCTCGATTTTTTTGACATCGGCCCGGGTGCGGATTTCAATGCCCTTCTTCTGCATTTCGTTTGCGAGATGGGCCCGCACATCATCATCGAAACCGCGCAGGATTTGCTCGCCCCGGTAAATCAGAATGGTTTCAACCCCTAGCCCGGCGAAGATTCCGGCGAACTCAACAGCGATATAACCACCACCTACAATGCAAATGCGGCGCGGCAGTTTTTCGAGATGGAAGGCTTCGTTGGAGGTAATGGCCAATTCATGGCCCGGCAGATGACGCGGCACAAAGGGCGCGGCACCGGTGGCAACCAGAATATGTTTGGCGGTAATCTTTTTGCCAGAAGCCAGGCGGACGGTGTTGCGGTCCTGCACTTGGGCTTGTTCCATAACAAGTTCAGCGCCTGCTCCTTCCAGATTGCGGATATAGGCCGTGTTGAGCCGATCAATTTCCTTGTCCTTGTTTTCAATCAAGGTGGACCAATCGAAGGAGACTTTTTCGCTGGTCCAGCCGAAGCCGATGGCATCCTCAAATTCTTCGGCAAATTTGGATGCATAGACCAGAAGTTTTTTAGGAACACAGCCCCTGATAACGCAGGTGCCGCCCACGCGGTATTCTTCCGCCACGACAACTTTTGCGCCATATTTCGCTGCAACACGCGCGGCACGCACGCCAGCAGAGCCTGCACCTATGACAAAAAGATCGTAGTCGTAAGCGCCTCTCATCCGCGCTTGAACTCTTTCACGCCCTTTGGCGTGCCCATGAGCACAATGCCGCAAATGCCAATAAACAGTCCGGTATCCACAACGCCCGGAATGCTATTCAGCAAGTTATCCAGCCTTTCGGGCTCAGGAATCTCTCCCAGCGCGCAGTCAATGATGAAGTGGCCGCCATCGGTGACAAAGGGTTTTCCGTCCTTCATCCGCAACACCATCTGACCTTCGAGTTTAAGAAGCTTAAAGGCACGTTCCATTTTCCATGCCGTGGCGTCCGTGCCAAAGCGAATGACCTCGACGGGCAAGGGAAATTTGCCAAGTTTTTTCACCTGTTTCGATTCATCGGCGATCACCACCATATAGCGCGACGACGAGGCCACGATCTTCTCGCGCAGGAGTGCACCGCCGCCACCTTTGATAAGGCGAAACTCGGAATCGAATTCATCGGTGCCATCGACAGTGAGATCGAGATGGGAATGTTCCTCCAATGTTGTGAGTGAAATGCCAAGGCCATCTGCCAATGTCTTGGTTGCCCTGGAGGTAGGAACGCCTTGCACATTGAGGCCCTCCTTAACCTTGGCAGCCAATGCCTCGATGAAATAATTGGCCGTCGAGCCTGTGCCCAGGCCTATATTCATACCGGGCTTGACGAATTTGAGGGCCTCAAGAGCGGCCGCTTTCTTCATTTGATCTGCGGTCACTTGCCGAGGCCTCCCATGAGCAGGTATTTCATTTCAAGATATTCCTCGACACCATGGTGCGAGCCTTCACGGCCAATACCTGACTGCTTCATGCCGCCGAAGGGTGCTTCGGCTGTCGAGATGATTCCTTCATTGATGCCCACCATGCCATAGTCCAGCGCCTCACCCACACGCCAGACACGGCCAATGTCACGGGTGTAGAAATAACAGGCCAAGCCAAACTCGGTGTTGTTGGCCATGGCAGTGGCTTCTTCTTCCGTCTTGAATTTGAAGAGAGGAGCCACGGGGCCGAAGGTTTCTTCGCGCGCCACGACCATTTCCGACGTCACGTCACGCAGCAACGTGGGCTCGAAGAAATTTCCGCCCATGGACTTGCCGCCGACCACAACCTT
>JAHFPK010000463.1 GCA_023266715.1 Hyphomicrobiales bacterium
GCAAGGGCGGCTCCATGCACATGTTCAGCCGGGAAAAACAGTTTTTTGGCGGCCACGGCATCGTGGGCGCCCAGGTGCCGCTGGGGGCGGGGTTGGCCTTCGCCAACAAATATCGTGGCAATGACCATGTGGCACTCACCTATTATGGCGATGGCGCCGCCAACCAGGGCCAGGTCTATGAAACTTTCAACATGGCCAGCGTCTGGAAACTGCCGGTCATCTTTGTCATCGAAAACAACCGCTACGCCATGGGCACCGCGGCCCCGCGCTCCACCGCAAAATCCGATCATTTAGGTGCCCGCGGCGAAGCCTTCGACATTCCCTCTGAACAAGTTGACGGCATGGATGTGCGTGCCGTGAAAGATGCAGGTGATCGCGCCGTTGAACATTGCCGCGCGGGCGTGGGGCCATACATTCTGGAAATGATGACCTACCGCTATCGCGGCCACTCGATGTCGGACCCCGCCAAATACCGCGCCAAGGAAGAAGTGCAGAAGATGCGTGAGGAGCATGATCCCATCGAGCAGGTGAAGGCGCGTATCCTGAAGGCAGGCATGGCCAGCGAGGATGATTTGAAAAAAATTGATGCGGATATCCGCGTGACCGTCACCGAAGCCGCCGATTTTGCCACCAGCAATCCGGAGCCCGAAGTTTCGGAGCTCTACACCGACATTTACAAAAGCGCCTAAGGACGGACACCTGTCATGCCAAACATTCTGATGCCCGCCCTGTCGCCGACCATGGAAGAGGGCAAGCTTTCCAAATGGCTGAAAAAAGTTGGTGATAATATCAAGTCTGGCGATGTGCTGGCCGAGATTGAAACCGACAAGGCCACCATGGAAGTGGAAGCCGTCGATGAAGGGCCATTGACAGCTATCCTCGTGGCCGAAGGCACTGAGAACGTGAAAGTGAATACACCGATTGCGGTGATCGGCCATGCTGACAGCGCCCCCTCACCCGCCCTTCGGGCACCCTCTCCCTCAGGGGGAGAGGGCAAGAATCTTCCTTCTCCCCTTGAGGGAGAAGGTGGCGCGAAAGCGCCGGATGAGGGGGCCCTGCTCTCCGATCCCGGAATCCCCGAAGGCACCGAAATGGTCACCATGACCGTGCGCGAAGCCATCCGCTCCGCCATGTCGGAAGAAATGCGCCGCGACGGGGATGTGTTCCTGATGGGCGAGGAAGTCGCCGAATATCAGGGCGCCTATAAAATCAGTCAGGGCATGCTGGAGGAATTCGGACCGCAGCGCGTGATCGATACCCCCATCACCGAGCATGGCTTCACTGGCATTGCCACGGGCGCCGCCTTCGCCGGCCTCAAGCCCATCGTCGAATTCATGACCTTCAATTTCGCCATGCAGGCGATCGACCAGATCATCAATTCCGCCGCCAAAACCCTTTACATGTCCGGCGGGCAAATGGGCTGCCCCATCGTGTTCCGCGGTCCCAATGGCGCGGCGGCCCGTGTCGGCGCCCAGCATTCGCAGGACTACGCCGCCTGGTATTCGCAAGTCCCTGGCCTCAAGGTGGTGATGCCTTATTCGGCTGCTGATGCCAAAGGCCTGATGAAATCCGCCATCCGAGATCCCAACCCGGTGATCTTCCTCGAAAATGAAATCCTTTACGGCAAGAGTTTTGAAGTGCCGAAGCTTGATGATTGGGTGGTGCCTATCGGCAAGGCCCGCGTCGCCCGTGTGGGCAAGCACGTCACCATCGTCTCTTTCGGCATCGGCATGACCTACTCGCTCGCCGCCGCCGACAAGCTCGCCGCCGAAGGCATTGAAGCGGAAGTCATCGATCTCCGCACCATCCGCCCCATGGATTTGGCAACCATCATCGAGAGCGTAAAAAAAACCAACCGTTGCGTGGCGGTGGAAGAGGGCTACCCGCAATTCTCGGTGACCTCTGAAATCGCAGCGCAAATCATGACTCACGCCTTCGATTATCTCGATGCGCCCGTGGCCCGCGTCGCTGGCAAGGACGTGCCCATGCCCTACGCCGCCAATCTTGAAAAACTGGCTCTCCCCAATGCCGATGAAGTTGTGGCGGCCGCGAAGGGAGTTCTCTATGTCTGACCATGATCATCACCACC
>JAHFPK010000143.1 GCA_023266715.1 Hyphomicrobiales bacterium
CAATTGGTGTCAATCGGGCATTCTTGTGAATGTTCATCCGGTTCTCCTGTCAGAAAGAGTAGTTTTGCAACCACAGCTTCCTCCATCAGAACCGGATGGACAACCTATTGAAAGCTCACAACTAGAGCAAATCCCGGCGAAGTTGCATGACTTCGCCGACAAGGATTTGCGCCAACATATTGATTTGGCGCGATTCCTTTTCGGCAAGGTGATTCCACCTTGCCGGGAAGCGCGCTAGGTCTTGCAATTGAATCACCTGTTCCCCCTCATCCTCCCAAGCTTCGCTTGGGCCCCGCCTTCTCCCCGCCGGGGAGAAGGAAAATAAAGCAATTTCGAATCAGACAAAATTGATCATGCTCTAGCGAAGCCGCTATCATCGCAAGTCATTGAAATTATTGGCGCGCCCGAAGAGATTCGAACTCCTGACCCCCAGATTCGTAGTCTGGTGCTCTATCCAGCTGAGCTACGGGCGCGCAATATTGCGGGAAGTGGCGTTTCCTTAATACGCCCCTGCGGGCAACGCAAGCCTCACCCGCCGGGCTACGCTTTGCGGGAAGTCCTGCGGTCTCCATTTCGTCCAGTTCGCAGTTGTGTGACCTGGTCCGGAATGGTGATGACAAAGCAGGTTCCAGCTTCGGTGGAGCTTTGCAATTGAATGTCTCCGCCATGGGCCCGGATGAGCTCAGCAGCAATGGCCAGGCCCAGGCCCGTGCCCCCTTGCCGCGCCGCACTCTGGAAGGCCTGAAACAACCTTTCGCGAATTTGGTTGGGAATGCCGGGGCCATTGTCCCTGACTTCAATCACCGTAACGCTGCCCTCGCGCCGGGCCTGCAGGGAGATTTCTCCATCGGGAGCATCTCGCCTTTCGGCCTGCGAAGATTCGATGGCTTGAATGGCATTGCGCATGAGATTGGTCAGCACACGGATTAATTGCTCCCGGTCCGCGTCAACCAAAATGCCCGGCGGTACGGTGTTCATAATCACTATACGGCTTGGAGTCTTCACAACCGCCGCCTCAATCACTTCATCAACAAGTTCACCGAGGCCCAACCTTTCACGTCGTGGAGGCAGTTCCTGGGCCCGCCCGAATTTGAGCGTCTGGCTCAGGAATTCAATGGCGCGGTCAAGCGAGCCGATGAGTTTTGGCGCAAATCGCTTCACCGTGGGATCTTCCACGTTTGCCATGCGGTCGGAGATCAACTGGGCGGAGGTCAGCATATTGCGCAAGTCATGGCTGACTTTGCTGACTGCCAGGCCCAATGCGGCGAGATGGTTTTTTTGTTGCAGCATGGTGGCAAGTTCAGTCTGCATGTCGTGCAACTCGCGCTCGGCAATGCCGATTTCGTCGCGCCGCGTGCCGGGTTTTATGATGCGCGAAAAATCTTCCGGATTTTGCCCGAAGTCCACCATGTTGCGGGTGAGGCGCTGCATGGGTTTAACCAAAACCCAGTTCAGCGCTGCAAAAATCATTCCCGCAACCAGCAGGGAGAGGAATATCGAAAGCAGAAGAATGTTGAAGCCATAATGAAACATGGCCGACCGCAACGGCTGTTCCCGCAGCGCAATTTCAATGAGATCGCCGGACATGTTGGGCGGGACATCCGTCACGCTGATAACCCGCGTTTCGTCAGCCCACATGGCGCCAAAGGCATCCATGATGGCGCCGTACCACATGGTGCTTCTGAGATCGAAGCTCGCATCGATCATGTAGTCGCCGTCGCTGCGCAGCGCCAGTTTGCGGCTTTCGCCTTTTTGCAGGGAAACGACAAGCACGCCCGCCCCCATCAAGATCTCGCTCCTGAGGTCAGTGGACAGGATTTGATCCGGTGCAGCCTCGGCAGCAAGGGCTGCAATTTCAGCCTGGGCGATGCGTCCCTTCAGCCATTGAATGCGAAAATTCGCAATGGAGGGCAGGAAGATGAGCACTTCGCCCAGCATCACGAAGATGATGGTTAACAGCAGAACCTTGCCCGAGAGGCCTCTCAGGACACCAGGTTGTTTGGTCTTGTCGTGTTCTTTGCCCTGCATGTCACCCTTAGCTCAATAGTCTTATTACGCGCCTTAGCCATGGATTGGTTGCAAGACCTGAAAAATAATTAACCGCCACCCGCCGGTTGATGTCGCCCAAGGTGGGGTAGGGCGCCACCATGCTTGCAATCGACCCGATTTTTAGTCCCTCACTCATGGCCAGCACCCATGGCTGGATCACTTCGCCTGCCCGGCCCCCTACAATGCCCACCCCTAAAATCTTTCCGCGTTTGCCGATCACCGCCTTGATCAGGCCCGCAGTCTTTCCCTCGGCTTGGGCCCTGTCATTTTCCCGAAAAGGCCAGCGGACCACCCTGACGCTGGAACCAAACTGCTTCAGGGCTTCCGCTTCCGTAAGCCCCACCTGGGCAAGCTCCGGGTCCGTGAAAGTAACATGGGGAATTATGTCGGCGCGGTTCCTGACCGGCAGCCGGAACAATGCGTTCCGGATTACAAGGCCAGCGTGGTAATTTGCAACATGGGTAAACTGAAATCCGCCCGCCACATCGCCAATCGCGTAGATATGTCTCTGGGATGATCTGAGGCGCTTGTCCACGGTAATGCCCTTCGAGGTATAGGCAATGCCAGCTGCTTCCAGGTTAAGCCCGTCGACATTGGCAACGCGGCCTGTGGCCACAAGCAAATGGCTGCCTTCAACACGGTCATGGCCTTCAATTTCAACCGCAATGCCTGACTTTGATTTTGAAATACTCTTGATTGCAGTGTGAGCTAAAATCTTGATGCCGTCGCTCCGCAGGCTATCAAGAACAATGCTTGCGAGTTCCGGGTCGTCCTTGGCCAGGGGTTCGAAAGCTTCGACGATTGTGACGTCGGAGCCCAGGCGCCGATAGGCTTGCGCCAGTTCCACGCCGATGGCCCCGCCACCAATGATGACGAAGTGCTTGGGCAATTTGGTATTTTCAAAAATAGTTTCGTTGGTGAAATAGGGCACGCTTGTGAGGCCAGGTATTGGCGGAACCGCCGCCCGTGAACCGGTGGCAATCACAAAACGCTTAGACGCAAAAACGCCCTCGCTGGTTTCAACAGTTTTTGCGTCGAGAAACCTTGCTTCACTCAACACTACCTTGACGCCCAGCTTTTCAAAGCGCTCCACCGAGTCATTGGGTTCAATGGCCGCGATGACGCTTTGCACATAGGCGTGGACTTTTTTGAAATCGACCAGGGGTTCAACAGCCGAAATTCCGTATTTGCCCGCCGTCCGAAATGCGTGGGCCTGTTTTGCAGCGGCGATGAGGGCCTTGGAGGGAATGCAGCCATAATTCAGGCAGTCCCCGCCCATTTTTCCTTTTTCGAACAGGATAACGCGCCGGCCAAACTGCGTCGCCGCCGCCGCAACCGAAAGCCCGCCGGAGCCAGCGCCAATAATCGCAAGGTCATAGATCATGGCTTTGCCATCAGTTTCTTGATGATAACGGGGGCAAGGGCCACAACACCAAGGGCTCCCAGGGCAATAAGGATTTGCGGCGTTACCAAGTGGGAAACCGAAAGATCGAAGTGGCAAGCGGCAGCGCCATTCTGCGCAAGGCATTCCTCATAGGCAAGTCTTTGTGCATCAATGACGCTGTCAAGGCTGGCGCCTACAAAGCTGAAGACAATCGTTATGGGAATAATTCCAAGGAATGTTGCAGACACAAATGTCTTGAGCCGAAGGTGGGCGAGAGCCGCGGCAATGTTAACGAGCCAGAACGGAAACAACGGCACGAACCGTATGAACAGCAAATAATTGAAGGCATCCTGTGCGAAGCCAGCTCTTATCCTGGTCATCAGGGGTCCGGACTTGCGCGCCAGCACTTTTTCAAGTGATGTCTTGGCGACAAGAAAGATAATCGTGGCTCCCGTCGTTGCCGCAAATACAGTGGCAATTGCACCAGCCAGCCAGCCAAACAGGAGACCGCCAATGACGGTGAGAAGGCCCGCTGCTGGAAAAGACAGGGCAACGGCGACCATATAAACCGCCGCATAAATCAGGAGCGCCAAAGCCCAATTGTTGGCAATGAAGGAACGCAAGTCTTCGCGATTTGCGGCGATGTTTTGCAAGGTCAGATGTTCTTGAAGACCAAAAGCATAGGCCCCAATCATCAGGCAGGCAATGAGGGCCAGAGGTAGCCAACGTCTTATTCTTATGAGGGTTCCTTCAGGACTGACGGGGTTGGGCACAGGTGAGCCATGTAATGGGTTGCAGTTATGGAATGTCATGCAGCAATAGCCAAGCGGTGGAAAGCCCCCCTCACTCCCTCGTGAGAAGAATTCAGACACCGTGTGGGCTAGCGCGCTTCCCGGCAAGGTGGAATCACCTTGCCGAAAAGGAATCGCGCCACATTAATATGTTGGAGCAAATCTTTATCGGCGAAGTCATGCAGCTTCGCCGGGATTTGCTCAAGGTTCCTTTAAAGCGGGCTCATGCGTTGACTTTCCCGGCGCTTTCCTCCTATAACCCGGCCCAATTCTTAGATCAGAGATAATCCATCCCGGAACGCCGTCCTCTGCCTGCTAATGCACGAGGTTATGTATTTGAAAATACTGGCGTTTTAAGGATGAGGCCAAAGGATACGGAGACTTATTGTGAAGCGCACTTACCAACCGTCCAAACTCGTTCGCAAGCGTCGGCACGGCTTCCGCAGCCGCATGGCAACAGTTGGTGGCCGCAATGTCATTGCCCGCCGCCGCGCCAAGGGCCGCAAGCGGCTCTCGGCCTAATTCTCCGACGATGGAACATCTCAAGCGCCGGCAGGATTTTGTTGCCGCCGCGAGAGCGCCGTCAGAAGCCATGCCTGGCATGGTGGTGCAGGCCCGAAACCGCGGAGATTCTGCAGGCCCGCGCCTCGGCTTCACCTGCAGCAAGAAAATTGGCAATGCTGTGGTTCGCAACCGCTCCAAGCGCCGGATGCGTGAAGCTGCCAGACTTGTTCTGGGCGAGACTGCTCAAAGTGGCTTTGATTATGTGCTGATTGGGCGTATGGCCACGGCCACGCGAAGTTTTGCTGAACTGCAAAAAGATTTAATATCGGCCTTGAAGCGGCTGCACGCCACGCCACATGAAGTGGCTGACAAGGGTTAAGTAATAATGGACTACAACAACAAGAATTTCATTCTGGCCATTGTACTGTCCATGGCAATTATTTTCGGCTGGCAATATTTTTATGCGGTCCCTGTTGCCGAGAGGGCAAAGCAGGAGGCGGCAACCTCGCAAACAACCACAACTCCGGCCACAACGACGACAACAACCGCGCAAGTTCCGGGTGCTGCCCAGCCTGCAACCGCAATTACGCGCGAGCAGGCCTTGGGAAATTCGCCCCGTCTCAAGATTGAAACACCGGAATTGCGGGGCTCAATTAATCTGGCGGGCGCCCAGATTGATGATCTTCATCTCGCTGGATACCGCGAAACAATTGATCCCAAGAGTTCAACCATCGTGCTGCTCTCGCCGGCAGGGTCGCCCAATGCTTTTTTTGCCGAGCAGGGCTTTGTCGGTGCAACCGGCACCACTGCAAAATTGCCCGACGCCAAAACCCTCTGGACGGCTGAAGCAAATGCGGTGCTGGGTGTTGGCAAGCCTGTGACCTTGACCTGGGACAATGGCGAAGGCCTGATTTTCTCCCGCCAGATTTCTATTGCTGATCACTATGTATTTTCAGTGACGCAAGAAGTTCAGAACAATTCTGCTGCTCCCGTTGCCCTTATTCCCTATGCCCGCATCCAGCGTCAGGACACGCCAAAAATTGCCGGATATTATGTATTTTTTGAAGGAATGCTGGGGTTCCTCGGCGACAAGCTCCAGGAAATAAAATACAGCAGTCTGGTAGGGGAGCCGGAACCGACACGGATCGACTCGCAAGGTGGCTGGCTTGGCTTCACCGATAAATATTGGGCCGCGACCATGATCCCCGATCAGGCTCGCGCCATCACCTCGAGTTTCCTGCATCAAGTCCAGAATGGCCGTGATGTCTATCAGACGGATTATCTGGCCAAGGATGCAGTGGTTGTTCAGCCTGGCGGTAAAGGGCTTTATCAGGATCAGCTTTTTGCCGGTGCCAAGGTTGTGCGCACCATTCAGGCCATTGGCGATAAATACCAGATCAAGCGCTTTGATCTCATGATCGATTGGGGCTGGTTTGGCTATATCACCAAGCCGATGTTCTATCTCCTCGAATTCATCAAGGGCATTGTCGGCAACTTCGGCATCGCCATTCTGATCGCAACGGTGCTGGTCAAGCTCGCCGTGTTTCCGCTGGCCAATAAGTCCTATGCCTCCATGAGCAAGATGAAAAAGCTTCAGCCCGAGATGGCAAAGCTCAAGGAGCTTTATCCCGACGACAAGGTGAAGCAGCAGCAGGGCATGATGGAGCTTTACAAGCGGGAAAAGGTCTCGCCGATTTCGGGCTGCCTGCCGGTGGTGGTGCAGATACCGGTTTTCTTCTCGCTGTATAAGGTTATTCTCACCTCCATCGAATTGCGCCACGCGCCGTTCTATGGCTGGGTGCATGATCTTTCAGCCGCTGACCCTACAAATCTTTTCAACCTCTTTGGCCTCATTCCCTGGTCGCCGCCTCACTTCCTGGCCCTTGGCATCTGGCCGCTGCTCATGGGTATCACCATGTGGGTGCAGATGCGCCTCAACCCGACTCCGCCCGATCCGGTGCAGGCCAGCCTGTTCAACTGGATGCCCATAATGTTCACCTTCATGCTGGGAAGCTTCCCGGTTGGACTGGTGATCTATTGGGCCTGGAGCAACTCGCTTTCGATCGTTCAACAGTCGGTGATCATGAAGCGCAATGGTGTGGATATCGATCTCCTGGGAAATATCCGCGACAGCCTGCCTTTCCTGAAAAAGAAAACCGCGGCCACTTGATCTCCCGCTTCACCAGCGATCAGTTATTGGCGGGCCGGCGGCTGTTTTCGGCCCCCTCTACTTTCATGCTGGGGGTTGCATCCCTAGAGCAATTGCCTCCGGTCAAGGGCGTTGAAATCGCCTTTGCCGGCCGCTCCAATGTCGGCAAGTCATCCCTGATCAATGCCTTGACGGGGGTTCGGGAATT
>JAHFPK010000464.1 GCA_023266715.1 Hyphomicrobiales bacterium
ATGGACTGTGTGGAGCGCTGGCCGGGCACAAACTTTTCCAGCACATCAACCGCCAGCGCCATTTCCGCCGCCTCTTCAAGCAGGAGGGTGGCTTGAGTTTCCAGCGCTTCGGCCTTGTTCATCCTTGTGACGATTTCGTTGAGCAGAAATTCAATGGCTTCTTTCAAGGGTCGCTACTCCGTTCAAACAGTTCATGCTGCCGCACATCCTTGCGGTCCATCATCAGTAGTTGGCACCGCCCAGGCGGGGCCTTGCGGTCCCAGATAAACCAAGCATTGAGCATGGGCGGTGCGCCCTCGCCTGTAAAATCAATCTTCCATCGCATGAGGTATGCCCGAGCGGGCTCGTGGGTTTGCCAGAGGTCGCCAAGCCCGGCAGCGCCAGGCCAAGACCAGTTGAGCAAAACCGCCATGTATTCAATCTTGAGAACGTCCATGGCGTGATAAATCCAAGCACCTTTGCCGTCACGTTCATTGATTTTGTCGTATGGCGGGTTGGTCACAATGGCCGGCGACAGCGGTTCCTTGAAGTCGAAGAAATCCTTGATGATGGCGCCGCAGCCACGATCGCGCAAATCGCTGCCAATGACCTTGTGGCCGTCCTCTTCCAAATTGCGCATCATGCGACCGTCACCGCAAGCGGCTTCCCACAAGACCGGATAATTCTTCAATCGGTCGCGCTCATAGTGCATCAGGGCGCGGGTCGGCTCTGGCGGTGTTGGGGTAAAATCATCCTCGGTTCTCTCAACTTTCTCGACCTTGAGAATGCTGCCATCAAGTTGGAGTTGGACTTTGGGCTTTGACCTATGGCCCATGGACTTGAACAGACCGCGCGCGGATTGTGCTTTTTTGGGCTTCTTCGTTTCCGCTTGATGCACATTCATGTGTGCTTCTCCTCATCCTGCGCCTCGCAATGGCTCTGTAGGACGTTCGAAATATAGAGACTCCTGGTCTTCCCGGCAGCGGCGGCAAGGCTGGAGAGGCGGCGCGCAATCTCGTGCGGCAAGCGCATGGCAATGGGCTTCAGGTCGGCATGGGTGCCGTCCGAGGCTATGGTGTGGCGGTGCTTTTTGGGTTTCATAGCCCCGCCGCTGGTCTTGATGGCGGATGCTGGTTAGATTGGCGCCAGAACATCTTTTCATCGCCGCGCATCAGCATGAGATGGGCGAGCACGTCATCGGTAGGGCACATCGCCCCTGCCCAACTATCCTCATAATAGGCGATGGGGTGCATGCACATGCAGCACAGTATCCTCAGTCTTTCGCCTTCGCTGCGTATTGCCACGGTTGGCTTGAGACGGCGGAAAACATAGGTGACCTGGCTGCGCTTCGAGGTTTCCATGAACATGCCGGTCAGCACGTATTGGCGCATTTGGTGATGATTGACCAAGGTGGCTAAAGTCTGCACCGCATTGCTTTCCTGCTCGATGCCCCATGCTTGGCTGCACATGAGGGTTCTGATGTCGTGATCGAAATGATGCGAACGGCCCACCGGCCCCCAGTCGATGCGGCCATCCTTTTCCTGCCAAATCAGTATCTGGCACCGGCGATAAGATGACCAGAATTGATTGCGCATCGTTGCGCCGCTGGTGTCTTCCTCGGGCGGCCCCGCTCCTATCTCGGACAGTTCCTTGCCCTTGTAGAACTTGGGCTCGATGATCAGGCGTTCGCCGTCAAGCGGCATTGGGATACCGGCCCATTCGTCCGTCATTTCGGCGCATTTACGCAACCCATTTCGCACCCCGGCAAAGGGGTCGAGGGCTTCGAGAACTGCGATCCTAGCCGCCCGCGCGCCTTGGGACGCCGATGGCTCTGGTTTGCTCCGCAGGGATGGCCCGGTCCTTGAGTTTTGGAGGGCGGCCGCGGCGTGGCTTTGGCACTTCTGCTGTTTCTTGTGACGGCGTTTCTTCATGGCTGGCCTCTTCCTGATCTGCTTCCTCTGCGGCAACGGGGTCAAAATCCGCGATGATGTATTCGCATTTTTCCTCGTCAAACTGCTTGATGCGCTGGAATTTCTTCTCGCCATTGCGCTCGACCTCGACCAGAAGCGCATAGCCGCGCCGCAGCATGTCGGTCACAATGCGAGC
>JAHFPK010000465.1 GCA_023266715.1 Hyphomicrobiales bacterium
CATATGCACCAACTGCACCCCAAAGATGGAACCCATAGTTGCCCGCACGCAGTCGCGCGAGTATGGATCACAGGATTGACCAACCAAAATAACGCCAGAAGCTCCAACAGCATCGGCGGTACGAATGATCGTTCCCAGATTGCCAGGGTCGCGCATACCCTCCAAGGCGACCCACGTTCCCTGGGGCCTAACTGCCGTAGCGTAACGCTGTTTGAAAGCGGCCACCACGGTAAGCGCATTGTTCTGGCCGCTCAGCGCAGCCATGATCTTCTCACTCACCAGAACGGGCTGCGTATCGCCCCACGGTGACAGGGGTTCAGTAGAGAGCAAATGCTCCGGCACCCAGCCGGCTCTTCGCGCCCGGTCCAGAACATCCCAGCCCTCCGCCAAAAACAACCGCAATTCCTGGCGGTATTTCTTCTCGGCTAGGGAACGCATGAGCTTGATTGTGGGGTTTTGCAAGGACGTAACAGGAGCCATGACGGCAACTATAGTTTCGGCTATATCTTCCGTCCATGAACATTCGCCCGAACATAAAGACCGGAATTTCCGTTTGCCCCCATGACTGCCCCTCGGCCTGCGCGCTGGAAGTGGAACTGCTGGATGAGCGCACAATTGGTCGGGTGCGCGGCGCTAAGGAAAATTCCTACACCCTCGGCGTAATCTGTGAAAAAGTGGGCCGTTACGCCGAGCGCATTCATCATCCTGATCGCCTGCTTTACCCCTTGAAGCGCGTAGGCCCAAAGGGCACCGGCCAGTTCAAGCGCATCAGCTGGGACGAGGCCATGGCAGAAACAGCGGCGGCTTTTCTGAAAGCCGAGGCCGACTATGGCTCCGAATCCATCTGGCCCTATTACTACGCGGGCACCATGGGCCTGGTGATGCGCGATGGCATTGAGCGCCTGCGCCACGCCAAGAAATATTCCGGCATGTATGCCACCTTCTGCGTTGCGCTCTCATGGACCGGATATTTTGCCGGGGCCGGCAACATTTCAGGCGTTGACCCCCGCGAAATGCAGAAGTCCGATCTCATCGTGATCTGGGGCGGAAATCCGGTGAACACACAAGTGAATGTCATGACCCACGCCATGAAGGCCCGCAAGGATCGCGGCGCGAAGATTGCCTGCGTTGATATCTACGATACTGGCACTATGAAACAGGCCGATGTGAAATTGCTCATCCGGCCGGGAACCGACGGCGCACTCGCTTGCGCCGTCATGCACGTTCTCTTTCGCGATGGTTATGCCGATTGGCCTTACCTTGATGCGCTCACCGATTGCCCCCGTGAGTTCGAAGAGCACCTCAAAACCAGAACACCGGAATGGGCTTCAAAGATTTGCGATATTTCCATTTCCGAAATTGAGGCCTTTGCCAAATTGATTGGCAAAACCAAACGCAGCTATTTCAGGCTGGGCTATGGCTTCGCCCGCTCGCGCAATGGCGCCGTGAACATGCATGCCGTCTCCTGCATTCCCGCTGTGACGGGCGCGTGGAAATATGAGGGCGGTGGCGCGCTCCATTCCAACAGCGGCATTTATAAGTGGAACAAGAAAATGATCGAAGGTACTGATGCGGAAACGCCCGGTCTTCGCATCATCGACCAAAGCCGTATCGGGCCAGCGCTCTTGGGCGATCCCTTCGATCTCGCCGGCGGGCCGCCAGTGAAGGCCATGCTCATCCAGAACACCAATCCCGCTTCTGTGGCGCCCGATCAGACCAAGGTGAAACAAGGTCTGGCCCGCGAGGATCTGTTTATCTGTGTGCATGAGCAATTCATGACCGAGACGGCAAAGTTCGCTGACATAGTTTTGCCCGCTACCATGTTTCTGGAACACGATGACGTGTATCAGGGCGGCGGCCATCAGCACATCATGTTTGGCCGCAAGCTGGTGGAAGCACCCGGTGAATGCCACAGCAACCATGATGTGCTGTGCGACCTCGCTAAACGCGTGGGTGCCAAGCATGACGGTTTCAAAATGACTCCGCGCGAATTGATTGACTGGACCCTAACCCATTCGCGCCGGCCTGATCTGCAAAAGCTCGACGAAGAAAACTGGTTTGACGTGCAGCCCGATTTTGA
>JAHFPK010000144.1 GCA_023266715.1 Hyphomicrobiales bacterium
CATTGGCTCATTGGTTTTCCTTCAATCCATCGCACCTGTAACAGGTGCAACACCCTCTGGCAATTTGGGCTTGATGTACCAGTCCGGTTCCTTGCGCTGGCGCCACAGGGCCGGAATGATTTCACTGTAGGCGCCAATGATGCCGGAACTTGGCCTTGGCATATAGGGTTGCAATTCCTTGTGGAGTTCCGGAAGCGCGTGATAGGGCACCATGGGAAACATGTGATGTTCGATATGATAATTCATGTTCCAGTAAATGAAGCGCAGGACCGGATTCATGTAAACCGTGCGGCTGTTGAGGCGGTGGTCCAGCACATCTTCGGCAAGCCCTCCATGCTGCGTGAGACCGGTGGTAACATGGACCCAGGCCCCATACATTGTAGGCAGCGGGCCCACAAACAGCATGGGAAGGATTGAACCCGAATAAAATGCGCTGGCGATGACGGCAAGATGGATAACGATCCAGATGCGGGCCACAAGATAAACCCTGCTCCGTTCCATTTCCGGAATGAAGGTCGCCTCCTCGTCACCAAGGCGGCCGGCGGCGTGACGCAGTATGCTCTTGATCGCAGCCCAGGTTTGCGGAATGGCGAAAAACATGGAGATGATCTTGAGAATCATCACCGGGCGCATTACGGCAATTTCCGGATCGCGCCCGACAATGATGGTATCCGTATGATGGCGCGTATGGCTCCAACGCCAGACCGTGGGTTCGCGCATGATCATGAAGCAGGCAATGTGATAAATGGCGTCGTTCATCCAGCGCGTCTTGAACGCCGTGCCGTGGCCGCACTCATGCCAGCGCGAATCCGTCGATGATCCATAGAGCACACCATAGATGATGAAGAACGGGAGTGCCGCCCAGGTTGGCCAGAAGAAATAGGCAAGCCCCCCGCTGACCAGGAAGGAGGCAAACCAGATCAGGCTGTCGCGGATGGCAGGCGCATCCTTCCGCAACATCAATTCCTTGAGCCGTTTGCGCGGCAACGGGCATTGATACCACTGGGCTGAGGCAAGGCCCATTTCCTCAGCAATTTTTGCGTCACGGCCCAGAAGGCCATAGTCGCGCGGCGTGGCAATCACATTCATGGGGCTTACTCCGAAACGTGCAGGTTCACTTAGTCGAGGATTTCCAAAGGAGCAACTTGATTTTGATATGTTCTATCAAATTGCATCAAAAACTTTCATGTGGTAGGGAGTTGAGTAGTGAAGGAGATCAGGATGGGCAAGCGCGCAACAATTACGGATCTGGCACGCGAAGCAGGTGTCAGCGTCGCCACTGTTGACCGCGTTTTGAACCGGCGCCTGCCCGTGCGCGAGAATACGGCCTTGCGCGTTGTAGCCGCCGCCGAATCCATTGGCTACCATGCCACGGGCCTGCTCAAACAGCGCATGACCGAGGTTAAGCCCTGCACCTTGGGGTTCCTTCTGCAGAAGCGAAACGATGATTTTTACAAGGCCTTTGCAAATGAACTCATGAATGCGACAAAGTCCGCAAGCTTCATTCGCGGCAAACCTGTCGTTGAATTCATGGATGAGCTCGTGCCGTCTTTTATCGCGGCAAAAATCCGTGAAATTGGCGCCCGTGTGGACGCACTGGCCGTTGTGGCCGTTGATCATCCCCTGGTGAGCGAAGCGGTCGAGGAAATCGTGGTCAAGGGCAAACCCGTGTTCACCTTGCTGAGCGATATCACAACGCAAGCGCGCTCTGGCTATATCGCCGTAGATACGCGTAAAGCTGGCCGCACCGCTGCCTGGACCATATCAAGACTGGCAAAGAAGCCCGGAAAAATTGGCATCCTTCTTGGCAGTCATCGCTATCTCAGTCAGGAAACCGCCGAAATCAGTTTCAGGAGTTACATGCGTGAAAACGCCCCTCAGTTTCAACTGCTTGAGCCCCTGGTGAATCTTGACGACCAGCGCATTGCCTATGAGGCGGTGGAGGACATGATCTCGAGCAATGCGGATCTCGTTGGCATCTATATGGCCGGTGGCGGCAGGGAAGGCCTTATCCGGGCCCTGCGCGATGAGAATGCCGGTGAGCGCATCATCGCCGTATGCAACGAATTGATCCCGGTTACCCGTAGTGCCCTGATCGACGGCATCATTGACCTGGTTCTCGGAACGCCGATTACGGCACTGTCCTCCCACGCCGTTGCGGCCATGGCCCAGGCCGCAGGTTCTGATCGCAGTGATGGCCGAACCGTAATTCAACTTCCGGCAGATGTATTTATCAGCGAAAACATCTGAGAGCCCCTATCAAGCCAAATATCCCGCTAAATGATAGAATTTGATAGGTTCGCATTTAACTCCATGACGAGTATTTGACTCTGTCTGTCAATGGAATATTCTATCCAAATTAGGGCCAAGATGTTCCAAATATTCCATCTTGGTTCCAGAAAGCTGGACATGTTCCAATCATAAGGGACAGCCGGCGAAGGGGAGGATGTGAATGTTTTTCCGCATTTATCCGACCACATTTTGCTCTTTGCCCGTCTCCCAGCGGGCAAGGTCTGGAAAGTCGAAACTGACGTCACGCTTTGCCCCGTCTTGGGGCCATTCCGGCAAATCAAAGGGTGCCACCGGACACTCTCACGGAGGAGTTAAGTAAATGAAGAAATTTGTTCTCGCCGCCGCCCTGACAGCGCTCATGTCCGGCACCGCACTTGCTGCAAACATCGGCGTATCCATGGCCCTGTTCGATGACAACTTCCTGACCGTGCTGCGCAACGGCATGGTCGAGCAGGCGAAAGGCATGGATGGCGTCAACTTGCAGGTTGAAGATGCGCAAAACGATGTGGCCAAGCAGCTTGACCAGATCAAGAATTTCATCGCCTCGGGCGTTGATGCGATCATCGTGAACCCGGTTGACACCTCGGCGACCCAGGCCATGACGGATGCCGCAGCAGCAGCCGGCAAACCGCTGGTCTTTGTAAACCGCGAGCCCGTCAACGTTGACACACTGCCGGACAATCAGGCTTTCGTGGCCTCCAACGAGCGCGATTCGGGCACGCTGGAAACCCAGGAAGTTTGCCGCCTGTTCAAGGAAGCGGGCAAGACCGAAGCCAAGGTTTACGTGATCATGGGCGAACTCTCGAACCAGGCCGCCGTGCAGCGCACCAAGGACATTGACGAAGTGATCGCCACGCCGGAATGCAGCTTCATCAAGATCATCGACAAACAGACCTCGAACTGGCGCCGTGACGAGGCCCAGAACCTGATGACCAACTGGCTTTCGACAGGCACGGCCTATGACGGTGTTATCGCCAACAATGACGAAAGTGCTATTGGCGCTATCCAGGCCATGAAGGCGGCCAACGTTGACATGAAGTCGGTAGTCGTCGGCGGCGTGGATGCCACACAGGATGCGCTGGCCGCCATGCAGGCGGGCGAACTCGATGCAACCGTGTTCCAGGATGCGGCAGGC
Source organism: Hyphomicrobiales bacterium (assembly GCA_023266715.1). Lineage (GTDB taxonomy): Bacteria > Pseudomonadota > Alphaproteobacteria > Rhizobiales > Aestuariivirgaceae > Aestuariivirga. The sequence continues at coordinate 3,428 of JAHFPK010000144.1, forward strand.
CAGGGCGCAGGTGCTCTTGATGCGGCTCTCAAGCTGGCCAAGGGCGAGGCGGTGGACCAGAAGGTCTATATCCCCTTCAAGCTGGTCACACCGGCCAACATCGGCGATTATCTGAAAAAGAATTGAAATACGGGTACAACACGGCATTTGGGAGCGGCGCTTCGGCGCCGCTTCTTTTCTTAGCTCAACGGCAAGCAAAAAATCGGTATTCATAATGCGGTAACTTGCTCTAGCATGAGCGAAGGCTGGGAGACGGGCGCAAAGGTGCCCATCGGTGGAGGGTAACAGTGGCACAGACAACTCACGGCATTGGCGGCCTGGCCTATGACGCTTCGAAACGGGCAAGGCCGCCGGAACTCAACGTGTTCGTGGCGCTGCTGCTCATCGTTGCGGTATTTGAAATTCTGGGCCGCCTGATTATCGGCGACAGCTTCCTGTTCAACACCCGTCCCAACGTGGACACGCTCTTCAACGTGCCACGGCTGACGATCATCATCCTGCAGGTCTCGACCGTCGGCATCATCGCCATCGGCGTAACCCAGGTTATCATTTCGGGGGGCATAGATCTCTCGTCGGGCTCGGTCGTCGGCGCAACCGCCATGATCGCAATGTCTTTCGCGCAGGTGGCTATCGTCAACGGCAACCCGAATCCAAAAGCCATTTTCCCGGAGCAGGGCTGGCTCGATCTGCCGGTCATTATCCCGATACTCGTAGGCATTGGCTGCGGGCTCATTGCCGGCCTGATCAATGGATTGCTGATCGCTTACACGCGCATACCGCCCTTCATCGCCACGCTTGGCATGATGGTTTCCGCCCGCGGCCTGTCGCGGTGGTGGTCGAACGGCAATCCTGTTTCTTTCCCGACCGAGAGCTTCGCCGGCATCTCGAACGGCGACTTCCTCGGCTGGCTGAGCTTCGGGCTGTTCTCGTGGAAAGGAGTCAACCCGGTCCTGATCTTCATCTCCCTCGCCGTGCTCTTCCACTTGGTTCTTACCTACACGAAATACGGCAAACACTGTTTTGCTATCGGCTCGAACGAGGAGGCGGCGCGCATTTCCGGAGTCAAGGTCGAGCATCACAAGGTTCTCGTCTATGTGATTGCCGGCATTATGGCCTCGGTTGCCGCACTGGTGCTGAGTTCCAAGAATCTGACGGCCCAGGCCGGCATGGGCATAACCTACGAACTCGACGCCATCGCCATGACGGTGATCGGCGGCGTGTCGCTCTCGGGCGGCCGGGGTTCGATCATCGGCACGGTCATAGGCGCCTTGATCTTCGGCGTGATCATCTCGGGCTTCACCTTCCTGAAGCTTGATGCCTATTACCAGGAGATGGTGAAGGGCGTGATCATCGTCGGCGCCGTGATACTGGATCAATGGCGGCAGCGCCGCCAGGCAATAGGAGGCTGAGCCATGTCGGACGTCATTCTGCGGACTGAAGGACTGACCAAGCATTACGGCGGCGTGCATGCGCTGCAGGACGCAAACTTTGAACTCCGCATGGGCGAGCATGTCGCCATCATGGGTGACAATGGCGCGGGCAAGTCGACCTTTGTACGCCAGATCACGGGCGTCGAGCAGCGCACAGGCGGAAAGATCATCTTCAACGGGCAGGAGGTGCACTTCAAAGGTCCACTCGATGCCCGCGAGGCGGGAATCGAGACAGTGTTCCAGAACCTGGCTCTGGCCGACGATCTCGACGTTCCATCGAACCTGTTCCTGGGGCGGGAGAAGGTCTGGCTGAATCTGGGACCGTTCTCGATCCTCGATTTCAAGGGCATGCGCGCGGCAACCGAAAAGGCGTTGCTGCGCACCGCGGTCAAAATCCCGAACCTCAGCAACTCCATCCGCAAAATGTCCGGCGGCCAGCGCCAATGCGTGGCGATTGCCCGCACCGCAACTTTCGCCTCGAAACTCATCATCATGGACGAGCCAACGGCGGCACTCGGCGTTCAGGAGACGGCGCAGGTCGAAAACATCATCCGCACATTGAAGGCCAACGGCGAGCCATTGATCATCATCTCGCATAACATGCGGCAGGTTTTCGACCTTGCGGACAGGATCGTCGTCTTCCGCCGCGGGCGGATCGTGGCGAACCTCAATAAGCATGAAACCAGCGGTCAGGACGTCGTCGCCTATATTACCGGTGCTAAGACCGGAACGGAGTACGCCGACGCGGCCTGATCACGCCGCCGCCTGAAACGCCGCAAGCTTCTGACGATAGCTCAGGGCCTCGGCAATGTGAAGGCGCGCGACTTGCTCGCGTCCATCGAGATCAGCAAGCGTGCGCGCCACGCGCAACACGCGGTGATAGCCTCGCGCCGATAGGCCCATGGCATCGGCCGCATCGCGCATGAGCTTGAGTCCGGCGGAATCAGGCTGGGCAATTTCTTCGAGTAGTGCGCCATCAGCTTGCGCATTGATCCGCAAATGAGCCATGCCCAGTTTTTCAAAGCGCTGTTTTTGCCGCAGGCGCGCGGCGGCAACCCGTGTTGCAACGTCAGCGCTGGTTTCCTTTGGCGGCGGCAGGGTGAGATCGGAAATTTTCACCGCGGGCAATTCGATTTGAATGTCCATCCGGTCGAGCAGCGGCCCGGAAATGCGCTGCTGGTAATCCGCCGCACAGCGCGGGCCCTTGCGGCACGTATGCCCCAGTTCACCTGCCATGCCACACTTGCACGGGTTCATCGCGGCGATGAGTTGGAATTGCGCTGGGTAGGTGACATGATAATTCGCCCGCGCCACCACGGTTTCGCCCGTCTCAAGCGGCTGCCGCAAACTTTCCAAGACCCGCGGCTGGAATTCGGGAAGCTCATCAAGAAACAAAACGCCGTGATGGGCAAGCGCCATTTCACCGGGCTTGGCGCGAAGCCCGCCGCCCACGAGAGCAGGCATGCTCGCCGAATGATGGGGCGCGCGGAAAGGCCTGCGCCTTGAAAGCCTGCCGTCCTTCAATTCACCACCAAGCGAGGCCACCATGCTGACGTCCAGCATTTCGCGGGGGTCCATGGGCGGCAGGATGGAAGGCATGCGCTGGGCCAGCATGGACTTGCCCGCACCCGGCGGCCCCACCATCAGCAAATGATGGCCACCCGCGGCAGCCACTTCCAAGGCGCGCTTGCCGCTTTCCTGGCCCTTGATGTCACGAAGATCAGGCAGCACGCCGGGCTCCGCCGCAAGGGCAGGCTTCGGCGCCGAGAGAACCTGTGTGCCCTTCACATGATTGATCAGTTGAATGAGATTGTCAGGGGCTAGAATATCAATGTCCTCGCCGGCCCATGCAGCCTCCGCACCAGAGGCCTTGGGACAAATCAAACCCATCTCCCGCCCATTGGCCGCGATGGCTGCGGGAAGCGCTCCCGCCACCGCCATGAGCGAGCCATCAAGGGCAAGCTCGCCCAAAACGACATAACGGTTCAAGAAATCAGGAGGGATCACGCCAAGCGCCGAAAGCACGGCGAGTGCGATGGGCAAATCAAAGTGGCTGCCTTCCTTGGGGAGATCAGCAGGCGAGAGATTGATCGCAAGGCGCTTGCCCGGAAGGCCGCGCCCTATGGCATAGAGTGCGGCGCGCACCGGCTCGCGGCTGTCCGCCACCGCCTTGTCGGGCAGGCCCACGA
>JAHFPK010000466.1 GCA_023266715.1 Hyphomicrobiales bacterium
CCTGCCCCTTGGCATTGCTGCGGGCCTCGTGCTTGGAAAACCATTAGGCATTCTCCTGGCCGTGATCGCGTGCGTGTCGCTGGGTCTCGCAAAGTTGCCCGAGCGGGCTACATGGGCGCACATGATTGGTGTCGGCGGCCTCGCTGGTATCGGCTTCACCATGAGCCTGTTCATTGGAACGCTGGCATTTGACGGACCCGCCCAAATTGATGCGGTGCGCGTGGGGGTTATTGCGGGATCGATTGTATCGACCCTCCTGGGATTAACGATTTTGTGGCTGGGGTCGAGAAAATCGACGCCTTGAGGCCAGATCAATTACCGGCCTTTGATTTGTTCTGCCAGCGATAATTTTCATCCTGCTGCCAATAGGAAATTTCATGGCCCTCGGCTTTCAGGCGTTTCCAGTCGGCACGCGCGGCAGTCACTGCATTTTCATCGCGCCCATCAATCAGAATGGCAGCACGAGCGAGATTTGAAACATCACCAACGACCGCTCCCTCAATGAAAAACCGCACAGTCGCATTGTTGGGATTATCGGTTTCTGCCGTCAGCCAGATCGGCTGCTTTTCCGCCGCGCCGTCTGCCTTGGATCCATGGGTCAGAAATATGTCAACGTCATTTTTCCACAGAATTTCCGACACGTCTTCGACTTGCTCGTCTTTGCCGATTTGCACCACGCAGCGCCAGCCGCGTTCAAGTGCCTTTGAAAGTTGCGCCGGAAGCACCTGCTCCCAGGGTTTGTGTTCGAGGTGATAAAACATGATTTCGGCCATGGCCCGTTTCAGCCCAAGCGGCGGCTGATGGCAAGGCGGAAGTTTGGCTTTGCCTGTTTTTCGCGCTAATACTCAACGGGGCTTCTGTGGGGGGAATGAACGATGAGGGCACTCTTGGGGTTAGCCGGGGCGGGTCTGTTTTTATCGAGTATGTCAGCCGATGCCACGAACCTATGCAATTGTTGCGATACGCGTGTGGCTGAGATTTGCAGTGCAGTATGCGCTCCAGCCAAGCCAGTGCCCGGCCAATGCGTGGCTATGGTGGACTATGCGGGCGAGGCAACAATCGCAGCGGGTGAAAATCCGCTCTACGGTATTTCACTTCGCGGCATCTCTCTCGAAGATGCCATGCGACCGCAGTTGGAGGGCTTCCGGAGATTGCTGGAAATGGCGCGGCGCGCGGCTGAGAAAGACCGCAAAGCTTCAATGCGGGATTTCCGAAAGCACAGGATTGATGAAGGCACAGCCCAGGCAAATACCCAGCGCTATGAGAGTGCGGTCGTGAATTACTATCACGGCCTGCGGGCCTACCGGGACCGACTTGCGGCGGTCCCGAAGCAAACAAACTAGGCCAGTGCGGGGTAATCAATGTAGCCCTTGGCGCCGCCGCCGAACAAAGTTGCAAAGTCGGGAGAGTTCAGCTCTGCACCCTTGCGGAACCTTGCGACAAAATCCGGATTGGCCAGTGCCCATTTTCCAATTGGCACAACATCGGCCAAACCAATCTCGACGTCTTCACCTAACGCTTCCCGGCTGCGCTTGGTACGCAAGAGGAGAAGTGAGCTGGACCAACTTTTCCGGATATCCTTGGCCAAAGCTTCGTCACCATCGTGGATGAAATGCAGATAGGCGAGCTTAAGCTCGTCGAGTTCCGCAACAAGGTAACGGTAAAGTTCGGGTCCTTCTTCACCTTCAACCAGGCCGCCAAGCGGCATGGCAGGAGAAATCCGGAAGCCTGTCCGCTCCGGGCCAATCTCGTCAGCAATGGCGGTTGCCACCTCAATGGCAAAACGGGCCCGGTTGGCAGTCGAACCGCCGTACTCGTCGGTGCGCAAATTGGCGTTTGGCGCGAAGAACTGCTGTATCAAATAGCCATTCGCGCCGTGGATCTCGACACCGTCTGCGCCGGCTTCAATCGCACGCCTGGCGGCATGGCGAAAATCCTGAACCGTTGCCTTGATTTCTTCGGTTGTCAGGGCACGCGGCGTTGGAGCATCCTGCATGCCCGTCGGCGTGAACATCTGCTGGCCGGGAGCCACCGCTGAGGGGGCAACCGGCTGCCGGTGGTGGGGGGTGT
>JAHFPK010000145.1 GCA_023266715.1 Hyphomicrobiales bacterium
CCAACCACAAAATTATCAATCCCAGCAACGTAGAGACAATCGACCCGGCAATGACACCAACGCGCACCGCATCGATTTGAGTGGGGCCGTCAAACGTGAGCGTTCCAATAAACAGGCTCATGGTGAAGCCAATTCCTGCGAGGCAGCCGACACCAATCATGTGAGCCCATGTTGCGCGCTCGGGCAATTTTGCAAAACCCAGCGACACGCAAGCGGTTACAGCCAAGAGAATGCCCAATGGTTTTCCAAGCACGAGACCCGCCGCAATGCCAAGAGGCAGGGGAGACGTGAGTGAGTCCATTGACAATCCAGCCAGCGGAATGCCTGCGTTGGCAAAGGCAAAGAGCGGCAGGATAAGAAACTTCACATAAGGATGCAGGCCTTCTTCCAGCGCATGGATGAAGCTTGATCCATTCCTGCGCAAGAGCGGGATTGTTATTGCCAGGGCAACGCCGGCAAGCGTGGCATGCACCCCGGATTTCAACACAAACACCCACATGGCAAAGCCGAGGAAAATATAGGGCGCAGTTCGGTCGATGCGCAGACGATTGAGAATAACCAGCCCGGCAAACGCAAGGCCCGCCAGTCCCAACCCAATCAGAGAAAGATCAGATGTATAGAAAACAGCGATGATGATAATGGCACCGAGATCATCAAGCGTGGCCAAAGTGAGCAGAAAAACTTTGAGCGACAACGGCACGCGCGTGCCGATAAGCGCAAGTGCCCCCAGCGCGAATGCAATATCCGTGGCTGCAGGAATGGCCCAGCCGCCGATGGAGGATGTTCCCCAATTGAAGTACGCATAGATCAAGGCGGGCATAAGCATGCCGCCAAGCGCGGCCATGGCAGGAAGGGTAATCTGCTCGCGCGAAGAAAGATTCCCCTGCAGCATCTCACGCTTGATTTCAAGTCCAACGAGAAAAAAGAAAATGGCCATGAGGCCATCATTGATCCAGTGGATGAGAGTTTTGTCGAGACCAATGGAACCTATATGCACGGAAACGGGAAGGGCCAGGAAATTTTCGTAATCATCGGCATAGCCAATATTGGTGACCACAAGCGCTGCTGCAGCCGCAACCACAAGGATGAGCCCGGCAGTCGCTTCGTGATTGATGAAGCGCAGCAGGGCTGACTGGTCATTGTGTCCACTCATCTAGAACAGGCTTGCGTTGATGAAAATGTGAGTAAGAAGACTTGCGATGTATCCCAGTGCAATTGCCCAACTCCACCTCAAGTGGCTGAAGAAGGTGTAGTGCCCTCGCGCTTGCCCCATGAGGGCAACACCTGCTGCAGAACCGATGGAGAGCAGGCTGCCGCCCACACCCGCCGTGAGCGTGACCAGCAGCCATTGGCCATCGCTCATCGCTGGATTCATGGTGAGCACCGCAAACATGAGGGGAATGTTGTCGACAATGGCCGAAAAAACGCCGATGGCGATATTTGCTGTCGTGGCTCCGAGATCCACATATAGAAATTGGCTGGTCATGGCGAGATAACCCAACACACCAAGGCCGCCCACGGCAAATATGATGCCGAAGAAGAACAGCAATGTATCCCATTCAACGCGCTCAATTTGCTTGAAGGAATTGAGCACCATGTCGCCATCCCCGAGGCGCGCTCCCTTGCGCTGCAGGAAATAGGACCAGATTTGCAGATAGCCCAAGCCCAGCATCATGCCCATGGCGGGCGGCAGATGCAGGAAATTGCGAAAGGCAACGGCAGTGACAATGGTGAGCGCGAAGAGAACAATGACGCCATTGGCACCGGGTTTGGCGCGAATTGTTTCAGAGGTTGCCTCAGGCGTTGTCTTGGGAATGCCAAACTGCATGATAAGGGCAGGCACCAGCCAATTGATCAGCGAAGGCGTGAACAGGTCAAAGAATTCAAAGAATGTCAGTTTGGCCTTTTGCCAGACCATCAGTGTGGTGATGTCGCCGAAAGGCGAGAACGCCCCACCTGCGTTTGCAGCCACGACAATACTGATGCATGAGACGGTAACAAAGCGCGGCGACTTGGCGCCGATCGCCAGAATCACGGCCCCCATGATCAGTGCCGTCGTCAGATTGTCGAGAACACTGGAGAGAAAAAACGCGACAATTCCCGTGAGCCAGAACAGCGAACGATAGGACAGGTTTCTCTGCGTGAGCTTCACCCGCAGGACATCAAACACGCGCCGCTCTTCCATGGTGTTCACATAGGTGATGGCGACAAGCAGGAACAGGAACAGCTCGCCGTATTCCATGATAACGTGTTGGGCAGCTGCTTCTGCCTTGTCTCCCAGGCCAGCTGCCGCATAGGCCATGCCGATGAGGGCCCAGATCAAACCCGCTGCCATCAGCACCGGTTTTGATTTCCGCATCTTGGTGGTTTCTTCGAGGATGACCAGAAGATAGGCGGCCACGAAAATTGCCAGCGAGAGATAGCCAAACCAGCTGCGGGTGAGATCAAGCATTCAGGGTGCTTTCATGCAGTTCGAGCCAGTGGGTTTCTTCGCGTTCAAGTTCGGATTCAAATTTGCTCTTGAGCCGGGCGAAATCCGCCGCCTTCTTGGGTTCCTGCGCATAGATCGTATGATCGGCGAGCGCCTGCTCAAGCAGGATGATCTTGTCCTTGATCTTCAACATCTTAAGATCAAGTTCTTGAATCTTTTTCTTGACGACCGGGGTCATTAGCTTTTTCGGCGGCTTGATCACAGGGGTAAAGTTAGCGGCGCGCTCTGCTTTCTTGGGCGCCGAAGCACGCCCCAGCACGATATCCGTATATTCATCCATGTCACCATCAAATGGCTTCACTGTTCCATCCCGTACAAGCCATAACGAGTCCGCACAGGTTTCAATGATGTGCCGGTCATGGCTGATGAGAATGACTGCCCCTTCATAATCATTGATCGCCATGATCAACGCCTCGCGGCTGTCCACATCGAGATGGTTGGTGGGTTCATCGAGAATAAGAATATGCGGGCCATGGAAGGTGGCTAGCATAAAGAGCAAGCGCGCCTTCTCGCCTCCTGAAAGTGTCGAACATTTTGAATCGGCCAAGGCCGCACCAAAACCCGCCGCACCAATTTTGGCGCGCCGTTGTGAAACTGTCGCATCGGGCATCAACGCAGAAATATATTCGTAAGGCGAGAGGTCTTCCGACAGTTCGTCCAATTGATGCTGGGCAAAATAGCCCATGGTGATGCGCGGCGGATGGCGCATTTCGCCGCTCATCACCTGGAGCTTGCCGCAAAGCAATTTTGCAAAGGTTGATTTGCCATTGCCGTTGGAGCCCAGAAGCGCAACCCGGTCGTCGGGGTCAAGGCGAAGCGTGATATTCTTTAGAACCGCCTTGTCACCATAGCCAACTGAGGCCTTTTCCCAGCGCACCAGTGGCGGTGCAATGGCCCGTTCCGGATTTGGAAACAGAAAAGGCGCCACGCGGTTTTCAACCACATCGGCAATGGGCTGCAATTTTGCCAGGGCCTTCAGGCGGCTCTGCGCCTGCCGCGCCTTGGACGCCTTGTAGCGGAAGCGGTCCACATAGGCCTGCATGTGGTCGCGCTGGTCTTCCTGCTTCTTCTTCATCTTCAGGGTGAGCGCCTGCTTCTCGCGGCGCTGGCGCTCGAAATTGTCATAGTTGCCCACATAGATCGTGAGCTTGCCCTGATCCAGATGCAGAATGGAATCAACCGCTTCATTCAAAAGATCGCGGTCATGGCTCACCAGCAGAATGGTGTGCGGATAATCGCGGATGTAACTCTTGAGCCAGATCGTGCCTTCGAGATCAAGATAGTTAGTGGGCTCGTCGAGAAGCAGAACATCGGGCGCACCAAAGAGTGCTGCAGCCAAAGCCACCCGCATGCGCCAGCCGCCGGAAAGCGCCGAGCAGGGGCCATTCTGCGCCTCCTCGCTAAAGCCAAGGCCCGCCAGAATGATGGCCGCCCGCGCCGGGGCTGAATGGGCATCAATATCGGCGAGCCGGATCTGAATTTCCGCAATGCGGTGCGGGTCCGTGGCCGTCTCAGCTTCCGCGAGCAGGGCTTCCCGCTCCTTGTCGCCCGCCATAACCGTATCAAGAAGGCTTTCGGAACCCCCCGGCGCTTCCTGAGCCACCGTCCCTATGCGGGCATTTTTGGGCACGCTAGCCGAACCGGCTTCAGAGATGAGATCGCCGAGAATAAGCTTCAAAAGCGTGGATTTACCCGTGCCATTGCGCCCGACGAGGCCAACCTTGTGGCCATCCGGCAGGGAGGCCGAAGCCCCCTCAAGAAGCAGCCTTCCGCCGATTCGATAGGTGAGATTGTTGATTTGTAACATGGAGCGGCGTTCTAGCGGGAGAAAGCGGATGGGGGAACCCACAATATCACATTGACAGGACTAATGTTGCGCTGCACAAATTGCCAGCGCGGCGTGAGGTGCGCCACTCAAATGGGAACGGGCAAGATGGATAAGCCAGTGCGGGCTATCGCTGAAGACGGCGCCTATATCGATGAGATTACCGTCATGCTGCGCGATCTCCTGCGTCAGATCATCCGCTTGCGCGAACCCTCCGTCCTAAGTGTTATCGACGAGCCGGAAGAGGCCGCTGGCATCCCCCCCCATCTCATTGAACATGCCTTGCAGGCCATCGGCATCTGGCTGCAGCTCCTCAACATTGCCGAGGAAAATGCCGCCATCCGCAATCGCCGTGAATTTGAAAAGCAGGGCGGGCCGGATGTTGTAACGGGTTCGCTGTCCCACGCCTTCTCGCAGATTGCGGCTTTCGGCGTGGCCCCCGAAAACGTTCAGAAGGCATTGGACACGATTGATGTTCAACCCACCATCACGGCGCATCCTACGGAAGCCAAGCGCGTAACGGTTCTGGAGATTCACCGCCGCATCTATTTGAAGCTCTATGAACTGGAGAGCCCGCGCTGGACGCCCCGCGAACGCAAGGCTCTGGTTGATCTCCTGCGCAATGAAATCGATCTGCTCTGGATGACCGGCGAAATCAGGATTGAAAAGCCAACCGTTGAATCGGAAATTTCCTGGGGCCTGCATTTTTTCCGTGAAGCCCTGTTTGATCGCACCGCCTCGCTGTGTGATCTTATGGAATCTGCCCTGCAGCGGCATTATCCGGAATTGCCGAGCCGCGTGCGCCCGCCCTTGAAATTTTCTTCATGGATTGGCGGCGACCGGGACGGCAATCCCTTTGTAACCGTTGCAACGACGCGCAATGCCTTGATGGAAAATCGCAAAGCCGCAGTTGAGCGGCTTGAAAAACGCCTGGCGGATTTGATCCAGCTCATTTCGCTCAGCGGCAATGAAGTAAACTTTCCAGCGGATTTTACCGAGAGGCTGGCGCTGCAATTGGAAGCCTGCGGGCAAGGCGAAATCTTAAGGCAGCGTAACCCGCAGGAACTCTTCCGTCAGCTCTTCAGTGCACTTCGGATTCGCCTGAAGGAGATGCCGGGTGCAAAGCCCTTTCGCAATATCGGTGAATTCGTTGCCGAACTCGCTGCCGCTGAGCGCGCCCTTGTTGATATGAAAGCCGTGAGTATCGCCGCAACACTTGTTCGCCCAGCGCGCTGGGAAGCCGAAATATTTGGTTTCCGTACCGTAAGCCTCGACGTTCGCCAGAACACAACGGTGATCAACCGGGTGCTGCAGGAAATTTGGCACAAGATGAATCCGGTCGCCAAGGAAGCCGTCCCCAAGGAGGGTAGTCCGGAATGGACCACCTGGATAATGGACGAACTCAACAAGCCATTGGGTTTCCTGCCCAATTTCTTCGGTATTTCCGAAGAAACGCGTGAATTGCTTGATCTCCTCTATCTCATCCGCGAAACCCTTGACGGGCCCGACCCGCAGTCCATCGGCACCCTCATTCTCTCGATGACCCGTTCCGCTGCCGATGTGCTGGGGCTTTACCTGCTGGCGAAATACTGCGGTCTCTTCAGTGACGATACCAGCAGTGAAAGCTGCAGGCTTCGCATTGTGCCGCTCTTTGAAACCATTGATGACTTGCGCGCCGGCCCTGCCATCATGAAAGAACTCCTGGCCACCGAGGTGGTGAAAAAGTCCGTTGCCGACAATGGCGGGCGTCAGGAAATCATGCTGGGCTATTCCGACAGCAACAAGGATGGCGGATTCTTCTGCGCAAGTTTTGAACTCTTTGAAGCTCAGCGGCGGCTCATCCGCGTGGGCAGGCAGGCAGGCGTAGACATCAGCTTCTTCCATGGCCGCGGTGGTTCGGTGAGCCGCGGTGGCGCGCCAACGGGCAGGGCCATCGCCGCCCAGCCGGCAGGCACCATCAACGGCCACATGCGCGTGACCGAGCAGGGTGAAGTCGTATCTTCAAAATTTGCCAACCGCGGCACTGCGCTGAACAATCTGGAAGTGCTGACTTCAAGCGTTCTGGTTCACACCCTGAAGTCCGGTGAGGAACCGGAGTTGCGTATCAACCCAGAGCACCAAAAAGCGGTTGAGGAAATCGCCAGCCTGTCGTTCAAGGCTTATCGGCGCTTGGCCGAGGACAAGGCCCTGCTCACCTATTTTCATGCCGCAAGCCCGGTTGAGGAACTGGCGCTCTTGAAGTTGGGTTCCCGTCCGGCCCGCCGTTTTGGGGCCAAAGGCATTGAGGACCTACGGGCCATTCCCTGGGTCTTTGCCTGGAGTCAGAATCGCCACTTGCTCACCGGCTGGTATGGCCTGGGCTATGCCCTTGATGACTTCCTGTCGGCCCGAGGTCCCCAGGGCCTCACCTTGTTACGTGACATGTTCAACAAGTCCCGCGGCTTCAGATTGGCCGTTGATGAAGTGGAGAAATCCCTGTTCCTGGCGGACATGCGCGTGGCTGAAAAATACGCCGAGCTTGTGCCGGACCGCATTGATGCCGAACGCATCTTTGCGGTCATCAGCCATGAACACCGCCGCACCACCAGGGCCATTCTCGAGCTCACTGGCGAAAAGGTTCTTTGCGAACG
>JAHFPK010000467.1 GCA_023266715.1 Hyphomicrobiales bacterium
TGCAACTTTCCCGCTGTGCAGTATGGCCTCGCCACCATGAAGCGGTGCAAAACCATCGATGGTGAAGGAACAGAGTTTGCGCGGAACGCCATCCGCCTTGATTTTCTCCAGCGCCTTCCGGCCAATGAAATCGCCCTTGTTCAAGTCAACACAAAATCCCAGCCCCGCTTCGTAAGGATTGTAGTCCGGTGAAATGTCCCCAGACCAATAGAGATAGCCTTTCTCCATGCGGCAACTGTCAATGGCGCGGTAGCCCGCATTGGCAATGCCAAGAACTTGGCCTGCGGCCCAAAGTACTTCATAGACATGGGCGGCAAATTCCTGCGGGATATAGAGTTCATAGCCCAGTTCGCCCACATAGCCCACGCGCACTGCCAGAACATTGGCATGCCCAACATCAAGAGTGCGCGCGCAGAGAAACGGAAATGCGGTGTTGGAGATATCTGTGTCAGTCACAGACTGTAGAATCTCGCGTGAACGCGGCCCGCAGATATTAATGACCGCCAGTGCGTTCGTGACTTCTCGGATCCGCACCGACGGCGGCAGATGCTTTGCCACCCAGCCGCTGTCGCGTATCCCAAATCCAGACCCTGTTATGAGATAGAAGTGGTCGGCGCCTAAATGAATCAAGGTCACATCCGCCTCGATGCCGCCCTTCTGATTGCAAAGCTGCGTGTAGATGGCTTTTCCCGGCGGACCGGACAGGTCGTTGGCCGCAATCCGCTGCAGTGCCGCCTCCGTTCCTGGCCCGCAGATTTCAAATTTCGCAAATGACGTCTGGTCAATCAGTACGGCGCGCTCGCGGATAGCACGGCATTCCTCTGCCACATGGGAAAACCAGTTCGGCTTGTCTTCAAAAGAGGGAATATCCCTTCCCTCAATTCCAGCAGGCGCAAACCAGTTCGACCGTTCCCAACCGGCACGCGAGCCAAATACGGCGCCGGCCCGCTTTAATATCTCGTGGAGCGGAGATAACCGTAGATTTCGCCCTGCCTGGGTTTCCTCATGGGGCCAATGCACCTTGTAATAGGAGGCATAGGCTTCAATGGCCCGCGTCTCCAGGTAGCGCGGTTGCGCATGAACCCCGCTGAAACGCCGCACATCAAAGGGCCACAAGTCCATGCCCGCGTCGCCATGCAAAATCATGTTGGCCATGGCAAGGCCGGCCCCGCCCGATGCGGCAATGCCCGCCGTGAAGCCGCAGGCCACATAGAAATTGTCCAGTTCCGGCGCCAGCCCCATGATTGGCTCGCCATCGGCGGAAACCGGAATGGGCCCGTTGATCACGGTCTGGATGCCTGTTTCATCGAGCACCGGCAAGCGCTCGGAGGCAGGCAACGCAAAAAGCTCAAGCCGCTCCATGTTGGGCGCAAAAAGCTCCCGGCCAAAATCAAGCGGCGGAAGCCCGCGATGGAAGCCGCGTGAGCCCTCCTCCCAGCCGCCAATGGCAAAGGAACCCGTATCGGGCTTCAGGTAGAAATTCTTGTCGGGGTCGCGCAAGGTTGTCAGGTTGGCATCGAACGACAGGGTTTTCTCCGTAAGGAAATATTGGTGCTCGACAATGCCTGCGGACAGCGCAACACCTGCCATGTTGCCGACGCGCTTGGCCCAGAGCCCGGCACAATTCACCAGGATATCGCAGGCGATATTGCCCCGGTTGGTGACGACACCAAGCGCCCGTCTCCCATCAAGCACGATCTCCTCGACGCAAACCCCTTCCTCGATCTTCACGCCGTTCGCCCGCGCCCCCTTGGCATATGCCATAGTCAGCGAATAGGGATCGATGTAGCCGTCGCCCGGAATGAAGGCGGCACCCTCAATACCATCGGTGGTGATGTAGGGGAAAAGTTTTCTGGCCTCGGCGGCCGAAAGCGACTGGCACTCCATGCCAAAACTTTTGGCCTGCCCCATGGCGCGTTGAATTTCACTCCAGCGCGGCGCACTTGAAGCAAGACGCAATGAGCCGACTTTCTTCCATGAAATGTGTTGACCGGTTTCCACTTCCAACCGGTCGAATACCGCAACCGAATTCTGCATCAGCCGCGTGAGATTTTTC
>JAHFPK010000468.1 GCA_023266715.1 Hyphomicrobiales bacterium
CCGACCAATGTTTGCAGGCCGGTATAGCGCTTTATGCCCAGGTAATCGACACCGTAGTGCCGGTCAGCAGCACCAGAACGGCCGAAATGACCAAGCTGTTGGAGAACATCCACCGGGCGGTCAACATTGGCTTGGTCAACGAAATGAAGATCGTTGCCGACAGGATGGGGATTGATATTCATGAGGTCATTCGTTCGGCGGCCACCAAACCTTTCGGTTTTACACCATACTACCCCGGCCCCGGTCTGGGAGGGCACTGCATCCCGATTGATCCGTTTTACCTGACCTGGAAGGCCCGCGAATATGGGTTGCATACCCGCTTCATAGAACTGGCGGGCGAGGTTAACAGCAGCATGCCGGAATGGGTCATTGGCAAGGCGATGGAAGGCTTGAACTTTCACTGCAAATCGATGAAAAACAGCAAAGTGCTGGTGTTGGGTATCGCCTACAAGAAAAATGTCGATGACATGCGCGAATCACCTTCTGTGACAATCATGGAAATACTTCGTGACAAAGGGGCAATAGTCTCCTACGCGGATCCCCATGTGCCGGTTTTTCCAAAGATGCGGGAACATAGTTTCGATCTCAAGAGTGTTGAGATAACCGCAGCATCCATAGCGCAATTTGATTGTGTAATCATTGCCACAAATCATGATAGTTTTGACTATGGCCTGCTCAAGGAAAAAGCGCAACTCATCGTTGATACACGCGGTGTTTACACCCAACCAGCCGGAAACATCATAAAGGCGTAATGCACATGCAACCAACTCAATTCATAGACCTTGGACCTGACGTTAGGAGGCTAGCCTCCTTAGCCTCGACCTGATTTGTAATACGGAGCGCCAATGACGCACACTGAAGAAAATAATCTCGATCCTCGAACCTCTAACCCAGAACCGACGCATGATGACGAAATCAACCTGCTTGATCTTCTCCTTGTCCTGGCCAGGCGCTGGAAAATGATTGTGGTTGTCCCCTTTGTCGTCGCGGTAATTACGGCCATCATTACGTTATGCATGCCGAATATTTACACCGCCAAGACCATGATCCTGCCGGATGATGGCGATAGTGGCGGAATGATGGGGGCGATGATGTTCCAGATGGGCGGTTTGGCGGGACTGTCCGGTGTTGCAGGACCGGGTGGCGCTACCAAGGCTGACCTGTATGCAACCATGCTGAAGAGTGAAACGATTAAAGACCCGATCATCGATCGCTTCAAGCTGATGGAGGTTTACGGGGCGAAATTCAGAGCGAGCGCATATAGTGCTCTGGATGGAATCGCTGTTATAGGCACAGGGAAAAAGGACGGAGTCATGACAATATCTGTTGATGACAAAGACCCCAAGCGTGCCGCAGAAATGGCCAATGCGTATGTGGACGAGTTGAGCAAACTTGTTGCCCGTCTCAACATGACAGGCGCCGGGAATAATAGAGTTTTTCTGGAAAAAAGAATTGCCGAGGCCCGCGCAGACCTGATCAACGCGGAAGATGCCCTGAAGAATTTTCAGGCAAAAAACAAGGCTATTTCCGTAACGGACCAAGCCAAAGCCACCATCGAAGGCGTTGCCCAGCTTCGCGCACAGCTTGCCATGCAAGAGGTGCAGTTGGCGACATCACAACGACAGTTCACCGATTCCAGTCAAGAAGTAAAAACAGCAAAGGCTACCATTGCCAATCTTCGTGTCCAAATTGCCAGATTGGAAGGTGAAGGGGGAGGAAGGAGCAGTTCGATTCCTTCTGTCGGTTCAGTGCCGCAACTCGGACAGGAGTACATGCGTTTAATGCGGGAGTTCAAGGTTCAGGAAGCTGTGCTGGAAATGCTCACCAAGCAGTATGAGTTTTCGAAGCTTTCGGAGGTAAGGGATGTGTCTCCGTTTAAGGTGTTACAGAAGGCAAAGGCGCCGGAGCGGAAAAGCAAGCCGAAACGGAGCTTGATGGTGATCATGTCCGCCTTTGCCAGCGGTTTCCTGATGGTGCTGTTGGCTTTTGTTCGAGAATTCGGCGCGCGGATGAATGACGAGGATCGTAAGCGGTGGCAAGAGTTGCAACGACT
>JAHFPK010000146.1 GCA_023266715.1 Hyphomicrobiales bacterium
CCGCCCATGGTTTTGGACAGGGTTCCGCTGGCACTGGCAAAGAAATCAGCCGTATTTGCGAGCGGCATTCCATTGAGGTTTGCCTTCAAATTTCGCGCCGCACCCGCCATGGTCGAACCCGTATCGCCATCGCCGACCTTGGCATCAAGTGCATTGAGTGCGGCCTCATTGGCAATGAGCAGATCGCAGGTGCGCTCGACGAGATCGCGAAGGGCGGGGCCGCTGCTGGGTCTTGCGGGTTTGGGTTTTATTTCTTTTGGCAATTTTTTGATCGAAATTTTTGCGGTTCGATTTGCGCCGGGCCAGGCAACAGGGCCTGCGGGGGCAACGAGAGCTTTCTCAAATTTTGGGTTGAGCGGCAGAAGCGAGGCCGAAACGCCATGCATATCAAGCGAGGTCATGAGCAGGCTGGGGCCGACGACAAGCTTGATCTTTCGGCCAACGGGGCTGCTCAATATTTCATTGGCAATCACACCCATCTCAAGCGGTGTCGTGCTTCCGAGGTTGTTGAGCAGAAGGGCATAGCCGGTCTCCTTGCCTGCATTTGCAAAAAGCTTCTCTTGTAAAATAGTGGCGACCTGCTTTGCGCCGGCAAAGCTGATGAGATCGACACCAGGCTCGCCATGAATTCCAAGTCCCAGTTCCGCTTTGCCGTTGGGTACGCGGTCTTCACGTCCGACACCGGGAATTGTGCAGGAACTGAGCGATACACCAAGCGATACCGTGGCAGCAGCAACCTTGCGTGCCGCATCGGCCACAACGGCCAGCGACGCGCCCTGTTCAGCGAGATAACCGGCAATCTTATGCACAAAAAGAGTTCCGGCAACGCCGCGCGGCTGGGTGATGCCGGGAATTGCAATGTCGTCGGCCACCACAACCATTTCGACTTTTCTGCTGAGAGCACGGGCCCTTTCAGCTGCAAGGCCAAAGTTCAGCCTGTCACCGGTGTAGTTCTTGACGATCAGAAGGCAGCCGCCCTTGCCGGTAACGGCAAGGATGCCAGCCAGCACCGCATCCACGCTTGGCGAGGCAAATACTTCACCGCACACGGCAGCGGTCAGCATGCCCTTGCCCACGAAGCCCGCATGGGCCGGCTCATGGCCCGATCCGCCGCCTGAGACCAGGGCAACGCGAGAGGGTTTGTGATCGGTCCGGTAAATGACCTTGATATGGGGGAAGCCATCAAGCCGTGCGAGATGGGCATTCCCACACGCACGCAAGAAACCATCCAGCGACTCTGTAACCAGACTTTCCTTGCTGTTGATGAATTGCGTCATGGCTGCACTCCACTTTCTTCAACCGAGCCGCTCGCCGCTGGCGCTGAAACAGAGAGGCCTCACCAGTTTTAACGCCACTCGGTCACCAGATTTAAGATTTGAATCGGGAGCGATCAGTGTGGTGATGCGCCGCTCGCCCAAATTCACATGCAGGCGGTTCTGGTCACCGAGGTGCTCGATCCAATCGACGCTTGCTTCACCATTTGGTTTTTTCTGAATGTCAAAATGTTCTGTCCGCGCGCCAATGGTCTGTGTGCCGGCGGGAAGTTTTCCGCTGGGGAGGAGTCCTGCGGGCAAGAGATTGATCTGGGGCTGGCCGAGACGCTGGGCCACATAGATGGACTGCGGATTCTCATAGATGTCGCGCGGACTTCCGAGCTGGATGAGGCTTCCTTCGTTGATCACACCGATGCGGTTTGCCATGGTCATGGCTTCGATCTGGTCATGGGTGACATAGAGAATGGTGGCGCCAAGTTCTTCTTGAATGCGCTTGAGTTCCAGTCTCAGGTCGGCACGCAATTTGGCGTCGAGCGAAGAGAGTGGTTCGTCCATCAGATAGATCGAAGGTTGGCGTACCAGTGCCCGGCCAATGGCCACACGTTGCATTTCACCACCGGAAAGCTGGGTCGATCTATTAGCCAGCTTGTGGGGAATGCGCAGGAGTTCGGCAACCTGGTTCACCCGCTCCTTGACTTCATTTTCAGGAATCCGCCGCGCCGGGGAGCGCAATGGAAATGCCAGATTGTCGAAGACCGAGAGATGGGGATAGAGCGAATATTGCTGGAATACGAAGGCAACATCGCGGGCAGAGGGCGCAAGGCCAGCCATGCCCTGTCCACCAATTGTAATCTCGCCTTCATCTGGCTTTTCAAGCCCCGCGACCAAACGCAGCGTGGTGGTTTTGCCAGCACCGGTTGGCCCCAGCAGTACTACGAATTCCCCATCGGCGATATCGAGTGAAAGGCTGCTCACCGCCATAACTGACTTGAAGCGCTTGCTGATGTTCTTGATTGATACCTCAGCCATGGACCGCTCCTTCGTGGAGTGCGGTTTTGATGGCAAGCCCCGTGGCGTTGTCGAACAATGACAGCTTGTCGCCCATGAAGGTGAGGCCTACCTGTTCACCCGCTTTGACGCGGGCACTTGCCGGCATGCGCGCCTTGATTTTGCCTTGCCCGATTGTGACCGTCACAATCTGTGTTGTGCCGAGATATTCGGTGCCGAAGACCTCCCCACGGAATTTTGATTTGTCGTCGAAGCGGACGTGCTCAGGTCTAGCACCCAAAACAAAATGGCCATTGAGGGCGGCCTCGCGGGTTTCCGGTATAGCGATATGAGCGCCTGATATTTCGATCGACTTGGCTCCTTTGGCAAGGCTGCTTTGCACATGTATCAGGTTCATGGCAGGAGAACCTACGAATTCAGCGACATATATAGTTGCTGGCCGGTCATAAATCGATTGCGGCGTGCCGAGTTGTTCGACGGCTCCGCGGTTCATGATGGCTATGTAGTCGGCCATCGACATGGCCTCCAGTTGATCATGTGTCACATAGACTGTGGTTGCCTTGATGCGGTCGTGCAGATGGCGAAGCTCCTCGCACATGAGATCACGGAATTCGGTGTCGAGGGTGCCGAGTGGCTCATCCATCAGGAAGGCCAATGGGCGGCGAATGATGGCGCGGCCCAGGGCCACGCGCTGGCGGTCGCCACCTGCCAGTCCCGAAACCGATTTGTTGAGAATGTGGTCAATGCGGAGAAGCTTCGCTGTCTCTTCAACCCGCGATCTGATTTCACTCGCGGCAACACCCTGGCACAGCAGCGGGAAGCCGATGTTTTTTCTGACATTCATGTGGGGATAAAGGGCAAAGAGCTGGAATACAAAGGCGATATCGCGTTCAGAGGCACGTTTGAAGGCCACGTCTTCGCCACCCAGGAAGATGCTCCCGGAACTTGGCAGTTCAAGACCCGCAATCATGCGCAGCGTTGTGGTCTTGCCGCAGCCTGAAGGCCCCAGCAGGCAGAAGAATGAACCATCAGGAATGGTGAAGGACGAATCTTTTACAGCAATGAAATCGCCGAATTTCTTTTGCAGGTTCTGAACACGGATTTCCGCCATGACTTACTCCGGAAACTTTGTGACGATGATGAACATGACGGTGCCAATCAGCGTCGTGATGAATGAATAGGTGTAAAGCGTCATTGAAATGGGTTGCAGCAGCATGAGCACGCCAAGCGCGATAATGACCACTGCAAGCGTTTCCCAGGGTTCACGGCGGAAGGTTATGAGGCCAGTGACAAAGTTTTTCATTTGCGTACCGCCCCGAAGGTGATGCCGCGCAGCAGGTGTTTCCGCAGCAATATGGTGAAGACGAGAATAGGAATGAGGAACAGGGTTGTTCCCGCGCCAACGGCCGGCCAGTCCATGCCACCCTCACCGATGATGGTCGGAATGAAGGGAGGGGCTGTCTGGGCTTCGCCCGACGTCAGCAGCACGGCAAAGGCAAACTCGTTCCAGGCGAAAATCAGGCAGAAGATCGCCGTGGCAGCGATACCGGTAGCAGCCTGCGGCAGGACCACCTTGAAGAAGGCGTGCAGCCGCGTGTAGCCGTCAATCATCGCCGCCTCTTCATATTCTTTTGGAATTTCGTCGATGAAGCCCTTGAGCAACCACACGGCAAGCGAAACATTCACGGCGGTGTAAAGCAGAATCATGCCGAGTTTCGTGTCGGAAAGACCGATCTCGCGGTACATGAGGTAAATCGGAATCGCCACGGCGATGGGCGGCATCATTCGTGTAGAAAGGATGAAGAACAGGAGATCATCGGCCAGCGGTATCTTGAAGCGCGAGAAGGCATAGGCCGAAAACACGCCAAGAGTGACAGCCAGAAAAGTTGAACCAAAGGCGATGATAAGGGAGTTCACGAAACGTGGCGCATAGTTGGATGCGCCTGCGATTACCATTTCGCGGCGTCTGGTGACCTCATCGCAAGTTCCCTGGGGCGGTCCAAGTGCGTTGATGTAGTCGGCCGTTTGCCGCGTGCGGGTGGTGAAAAGATTGCAATAGCCTTCAAGCGATGGGCCAAATACGATCTTTGGCGGATAGGAAATTGAATCGGGCGGGGTTTTCCAACCCGTGGCAAAAATCCAGAAAAGCGGAGCCATTGTGATGAGGGCATAAAGGATGACAATGAATCCAGCGCTACGCTTGGCCAGGCTCGAAGGCTCGACAACGGAGTGTGCGGTGCTGAGGGTAATGCTCATCTTTGCTTCACCCGGTTCAAAGTTCGGACATAAATATTGGCGAGGCCGAACACGGCAACGAACAGGATGATCGCGAAGGCGGAGGAATATCCCGTGCGATAGGCTTCAAAGGCCTGCCGTTTAAGCGTAATGGAAGCGAGCTCCGTGGTGGAACCCGGACCACCGCCGGTGAGCAGCACCACCATATCGAACATCTTGAAATTCTCGATGCCGCGGAACAACACCGCCAGCATGATGAAGGGCAGCGCCATGGGGAGTGTGATGGACCAGAACTGCCGCCATTTCGAGGCCCGGTCCACTTCGGCGGCTTCGTAGATGTAGCCCGGTATGGAACGCAGGCCAGCCAAACATATGAGCATCACATAGGGCGTCCACATCCATGTATCGACGATGACGATGGCCCAGGGGGCGAGCTTCACGGAACCCAGCATTTCAAAAGAGGAGGGATCAATGCCAGTGAAGAACGAGACGGCATAATTGAACAGGCCGATCTGCGGCTGATAAAGAAATTTCCAGAAATTGCCTACGACAGCCGGTGACAGCATCATGGGAATGAGAATGATGGTTGTCCAAAACGCATGGCCCCTGAATTTGCGGTCAATGAGATAGGCCAGACCAAAACCGATCAGGGTTTGAAACAGGATTGTCCAGAACACGAAGTGGGCCGTGGCTTGCATGGCCGCCCAAACTTCAGGCGATCCCAGAATGTCGCGGTACCACTTGAGGCCCACATTCGTGATCGGGCGGTTCGGCCGGTTGGCGGCATAATTGGTGAATGAGAGATAGATCGTCCAGATCAGGGGGAAAATGTTGATCGCCAGAAGCAGGATGATCGTGGGTGCGATAAAAACCCAGGCGATGGTTTTGTCGGATAGTCCGCGCACGGCCTTGCTGAGGGCAGGAGGTGTGGCCTCTACGGCGCGGGTGGCTAATGACTCGAAATTGGACATACGTCTTCCATTGCAGTACCGGCATCTCCGGAGTTTAACCGGAGATGCCGAATGCGGGATAATAACAGATTACTGGATTTTGCCTTCTTCCTTGAAGACCGCAGTCCAGTCGACGATCAAGCCGTCGAGCGCTTCCTTGGCTGTACCCTTGTCGGCCACAACATAGTCATGCAAGCGTTTTTGCATGGCTTGCAGAAGCGAGGCATAGGATGGCTCCTGCCAGAAGTCCTGCACGCCGCCCATGGCTTCGAGGAACTGCGCGGCGAAAGGCTGCGAGTCCTTAAAGGTTGGATCGTTCAGAACTGCATTGTTGCAGGCATAGCCGCCAAGCGACCACCATTTCTTCTGCACGTCTGGCTGGGCAAACCACTTGATGTAGGCAAGCGCACCATCCATGTTGTCGGTGTTGGCAACAACTGAAATGCCCTGGCCGCCAAGTGTTGAGGCCGCAACCTTCTCACCCGGATTGACGAAGAAGCCGGTCACCTTGCCAACCTTTTCGTCCTTGGCCATGCCCGGCATGAAAGCAAACCAGTTCATCATCATGGCCACCTGGCCCGACTTGAACGCATCAAGACCTTCGCCCATGTAGCTGTCGGTATAGCCCGGAGGCGTGCAGCACTTGTAGATGGCTTTGTACATTTCCAGACCGGCGATGGCATCGGCAGAATTCACCGCGCCTTCCATGTCATACTTGCCCGGCGTGTTTTCATACTTGAAGCCATAGGGGTAAAGAGCAGAAGTTGCCCCCATGGTAATACCTTCAGAAGCACGTTCGGTGAAGATTGCCGCACCATAGACTTTTGTGCCGTCGATTTCGCGGTTCTGGAAGAATTCCGCCGTGTCTTTCAACTCATCCCAGGTTTTGGGAGGGGCCAAATCACGATTGTACTTGGCCTTGTATTCGGCTTGCAGCTCAGGCTTGGCGAACCAGTCCTTGCGGTAGAACCAGCCATTGGCGTCGCCCATGGCAGGCAGTGCCCAATAGTTTGGCGTGCCCTTTGGCCATGTTGAGTAGGCAAAAACAGTTGCCGGAGCAAAGTCCGACATTTTAATTCCTTCCTTGTCGAAGAAATCATTGAGCTTCAGATAGTTTCCGTTTTCGGCGGCACCGCCAATCCACTGCGAGTCGCCGATCAGGAGATCGCAGAGCTTGCCGCCTGAGTTCATTTCATTGAGCATGCGGTCGGCGAAGTTTGGCCAGGGCACGAATTCGAATTTCATCGTCGTGCCCGATTGTGCCTCAAAGTCTTTTGAAAGTTCGACGAGCGCGTTGGCCGGATCCCAGGCCGCCCAACACAAGGTGAGTTCTGCGGCCTGAGCCTTGGTCTGGCCGCCGACGAACATAAATGCGGCAGCGGAAAGCGCTGTCGCGGTCTTCAGAAATGTCTTCATGCTGTTTTCTCCCGTTGCATCGACACT
>JAHFPK010000469.1 GCA_023266715.1 Hyphomicrobiales bacterium
AATCATCGAGGTCCTGCAGATAATAGGCTTGATAGTGTTGCGGGCGATGCTCGTTGATGAGAGACTTCGGCGCGCGGGGTTCGCCGGCAATGGCCGAGGCCCGGTCCATAAGGAAGAACTCGAGTTCGACAGCACCAACGGGCGTCATGTTCAATTCGGTCTGGAACCTTTTGACAATGGTTTCCAGCGCGTTGCGCGGGTCGGCAAAATGCGGTGTGCCATCGAGATCATGGACGGACGCTAGGTATTGCGCTGTAGGTTCTTCCATCCAGGGAATGCGCACGAGGCTGCCAGGCACAGGCCAGAGCAGCATGTCGCGGTCACCTTCATCGAAGACCAGTCCGGTTTCCGGCACATCCTGTCCGGTGATGTCGAGAACGAGAGCTGAGATGGGCATAAAGCGGCCATCCTTGTAAGCGGGCACGAGTTCATCCCGCCTCAGAATCTTGCCGCGGGCGACACCGCAGATATCGGTCCAGATCACGTGAATGCTGGTGATGTCAGGGTTCGCGTCAAGGAATGCGTGGGCCTCTGCCTCGCGCCTTGGAAATACAATCGACATGTTACTGTCTCCGAATTAGCTCATCAGTTCTGCGAGGCAGTGATCGAGTCCCTCGATCATCTTGTTGACGTGTGCCTCAGTCGTTGAAGGGCAGATGAGCAGCATATTATGAAACGGCGTCATGATAACACCGCGGTTTAAAAGATGATGATGCACTGCCTGATCGATGGGCTGGTGGATCATCTTCGCCGCCTCGCCGCCGTTACGCGGGCGATTTGGGCAGCACATGAATTCAACGCGGGCTCCGGCGCGAACCACATGCCAGGGCGCCGAATGTTTGATGATGACATCCACCAGTCCTTTTTCGAGCTTTTTGGCAAGCGCGATAAGAGCTGCGAATGCATCCCTGGTGAAATAGGTTTCGAGAACGGTTTCCATCAGGGCTAACTGGATTTTGGATCCGGCGAGGGTTGTGCCGATGCCGGAGTGGCCGGGTTCACGGGTTTTGAGATAGTCCCAAATGCGGGTGGTGACAGGTCCGGAAAAGCCATAGACAGCAGCGGGAATGCCGCCCGCAATGGGTTTTCCAAGCACCAGACCATCGGGTTCAAGATTATGCTCACCCGTGTAGCCACCGGGGCCGGACGACATGCAGTGGGTTTCGTCAATGATGAGAAGGGTTCCGGTGCGACGGGTGATATCGCGCAACGCCTTGTGGAAGCCTTCGTCGGGCAATACCATGCCGACATTTGTCATGATGGGTTCGGCCAGCACGCAAGCGACATTGCCCGGCGCGAGGGCTGCGTCCAAAGCCGGAATGTCGTTGAACTCGACAACTTTGGTCAGTTCCGTGAGATCGCGGGGTTCACCGATGAGGGCGGCGTCGGCCTCCGGCTTGCCATGGTCGAGGTTGACATAGGTTTCGTCCACTGCACCGTGATAGCAATGGTTGAAGACCAGGATTTTTTTGCGCCCCGTTATGGCGCGGCACCAGCGTAGCACCGAGCGGTTGGCGTCCGAGGCCGTTGTGGTGACCTGCCAGGTCGGCAGTTTGAAGCGTTCTTCCAGGAGTTTGCCGACTTTTACCGCCTTGGCTGAAGGCAGCATGGTGGTGAAGCCGGTGGCGCCTTCGCGCTGGAGGGTATCGACCACCGGCTTTGGCGAATGGCCGAACATAGCCCCCGTGTCACCCAGGCAGAAATCAATGTAAGTGTTGCCATCGGCGTCGGTTAGGTCGACGCCCTGGGCCTTTTCGACAAAAAGAGGGAAGGGGGTTCCCCAGTCCACCATCCAATGCATGGGCACGCCGCGCAGCCAGTTCCTTGCTGCATTTTCGGAATGCTCCTTGGACTTTGGGTTGCGCTGGATGAAGAGGGCCTTTTCTCTCGCCAGCATGGCCAAGACCTTGGCTTCCGATATAGTACCCTTCATGATTTCCTTGCGTTTGGTGGAGGTTGGCCTTGGTTTTAGCCGGGCTTTAGGCTCATAAACAACCCCCGTGGATTTTTGCACCCGAATCTGCTTTGAGTGCAGCGCAGCAATTA
>JAHFPK010000470.1 GCA_023266715.1 Hyphomicrobiales bacterium
GTGGTGATCTGTACCGCCGTGGGTGGGCGTGGAACGATTGTCGGTCCGGTCATTGGAGCGTTTTTGGTGAATGCGGGAAAAAGCTGGTTCACCGGAGTTCTGCCGGAATTCTGGCTGTTTGCCCTGGGTGGACTATTTATTCTTGTCACACTTTTCCTGCCCAAAGGCGTCGTCGGTCTGTGGGATTCCTACAAGGCCAAATGGCACTCGAAACCTCCCCCCAAATTATCTGAACCAGTGGAGGCGCAGGCATGAAATCAGCCTCCACCCTGCTCTATCTCGATGGCGTTTCCGTATCCTTTGATGGTTTCCGCGCCATCAACAATCTGTCATTGACATTGGATGCAGGCGAGATGCGCGCCATTATTGGCCCCAATGGGGCTGGCAAAACCACCATGATGGATATCATCACCGGCAAGACAAGGGCCGATCATGGTGAGGCATTCTTCGATCATGGCAGGGTTAATCTCAGCAAGCACGATGAAGCGGATATTGCCATCCTTGGCATTGGACGCAAATTTCAAAAACCTACGGTGTTTGAAAGTCATACGGTAGAAGATAACATCCTGCTTGCCTTGAAAGGCAAGCGTAGTGCGTTTGCTTCACTATTTTACCGGTCCTCAGCGGATGAGATAAAGAAGATCACCACAATTTTGGAAACCGTGCGGCTTGCAGGAAAACGGGGGGCTCTTGCGGCCAATCTTTCCCATGGCCAAAAGCAATGGCTCGAAATCGGCATGCTACTGGCGCAAGACCCGAAGCTGCTTCTTGTCGATGAGCCTGTGGCGGGCATGACTGATGCCGAGACGGAGGAAACGGCGCGCCTCCTCAAATATATCGCTGAAGACCATTCCGTCATCGTGGTTGAGCATGACATGCATTTTGTCCGCCAACTCGGTGTGAAAGTAACTTGCCTGCATGAGGGTTCGGTGCTTGCCGAAGGGCCGCTTGAGCAAGTCAGTGCCGATCCTCGCGTCATTGAAGTCTATTTGGGAAGGTGATGCGTGCTGAGTATTGAAAATGCCAATCTTCACTATGGCGCAGCACAGGTGCTCCGTGGCGTTCACCTGCAAGCCGAAAAATCCAAGATCACCTGTGTGCTCGGCCGTAATGGCGTTGGCAAAACCAGCCTAATGAGAGCCATCGTCGGCCACCAGCCCTTGTCATCCGGCAAGATCATATTTGAAGGCGCGGCGTTCGGCAGGAGCGCTGCCTATGAACGCTCGCGGGCCGGTGTTGCTTACGTACCCCAGGGGCGCGAAATATTTCCCTTACTTACCGTGCGTGAAAATCTCGAAACCGGCTTTGCGCCGCTTAAGCGAAAGGATCGCCATATTCCGAGCCATGTGTTTGATCTTTTTCCGGTTCTGAAGGATATGCTGCACCGGCGTGGCGGCGATCTCTCGGGCGGGCAACAGCAGCAACTCGCCATCGGGCGGGCGCTGGTGGCAAGGCCGAAACTGCTTGTGCTTGATGAGCCTACCGAGGGCATCCAGCCCTCAATCATCAAGAATATTGGCCGAGCCATCCGTTTCCTGCGCGACACCGCCGGCATCACAATTTTGCTGGTCGAGCAATATCTCGATTTCTGCCAGGAACTTGCCGATAATGTCCTCATCATGGATCGCGGTGAAATTGTCCATCAGGGGGAGCCTTCAGATCTTGACCGAGCCGATGTGCGCAAACACCTGACTGTTTGACGTTCGAACCGGGTAACCCCGACATAACCTTCAATATTCCCTGACACTTATGTGCCGGAAATTTCGCTTTGGCTGGAGAGGATGCTTGGTATGCTGTACCTAGCGCGTGATCAGGAAAAGTGGAATCCGGTTTTCCGTCAGATCACGCGGCAGAATATGAACGACGATCACGTTTATCACTTCAGTCCAATCCGGCTTGAAGTGATCGTGATCCAGGAGTAAATCGAATAATGTCAGAACAAGTCTCGGGCGATCTCAAATCAGGCGCACTCATCTATCACCGCGAACCCAAGCCGGGCAAACTCGAAATCCAGCCAACCAAGCCGCTGGGCAAC
>JAHFPK010000471.1 GCA_023266715.1 Hyphomicrobiales bacterium
CTCAAGCCCAATCAGCATGCCATCCCGCGCCAACAGCAGCATTGTTCCCAAGGGCGTTTCAATATGGTCGGAGAGGATTGAAATCGCGTTGTAATGCTTCATAGTCACGTCCACGTCAGCCCCTGAATAGGATGTCATCCCATGACAACGAGGCCCAGAGTAGCACTGTTCATCGACGCGGAAAATGCATCTCCCAAATATGTTCCGGAGTATCTCAATAGGTGCGGAGAACTGGGGAAACTCACGATTGCCCGCTGTTACGGTGGCGCCGCCGGTCTCAAGAAGTGGGAAAAAGCGATGGCCGAGCACCACATCATGCCAATGCAGACACCGCCAGGCGCCAGCAAGGAAAACGCCAGCGACTTCGCATTGACCATTGATGTGGTCTCCCTCCTGCACCGGAACATGTTCGATCACGCTGTCATCGCTTCAAGCGACGCTGACTTCATGCAATTGGCGACCCATATCCGTGAACAGGGCAAGTGCATTGATGGACTGGGGGAAGGCAAAGCGACTAAATCGCTTCAGTCTGCTTTCGACAGGTTTACGATTGTGCCCGTGACACAACCGAAAAGAGCCCCTGCCCCAAAGCCATCGCCCGCTCCCGCAAGAAAGCTTGCCGCTGCGCCGGCAATCGACACGGCAATGCTGATGGAAATCTATCGGGATCTCAGCGCCAACGGCAGGGCGGTAACACCGCGGGTCTTCGGAACTCAATTGTCCGCAAAGATGCCGCATTACAAGAAAGGCCACCGGACCCTCGAGAATTTTCTCCGCAACTCCGGCGTATTCAAAATTGAGCGTGGCGTGATACTTCCGCTCGGTTAGGGCTGTTTAGTTTTCAATTGAAACACTCGGTAAAGAGGCCCTCATCCGCTCGTTGGGCACCTTCTCCCATGCCAAGTGGCACGGGAGAAGGCGATAATCTTTAAAGGTTTTGCCTTCTCGTCCGAAGGATGGGGAGGTGGCCGAAGGCCGGATGAGGGCCCTTACCCCAACCTTTTCAAAGCTTCGGCTGTCTTCGTCCGCTGCACATCGAGTTCGGTTTTGCGTTCGCGCGTTTCGGCCAGAACATCTTCCGGGGCCTTGGCGACAAAACCGGGGTTGCCCAACCGGCCGGCGATGGCAGAAGATTCTTTTTCAATCCGTTCCAGCTCTTTCTTCAGCCGCGCCGTTTCAGTGGCAAAATCGATGACGCCTTCCAGCGGCAAGGCAACTGTCGCTTCACCCAAAACGATCTGCGCCGAAGCCTTTGGCACCCGGTCTTCGAAGGAGATGGATGAAAGACGCGCCAAGCGGATGATTTCATTTTCCCAGGCGGACGCAATGCGGCGCGAATCCTTGTTGGCGCCGACAAGCACGCAAGGGATTTTGAGGCCGCCGGAAATATTCATCTCCGCCCGCACCGAGCGGATTTCGGAGATGATCGCAATGACCCATTCGATTTCCTTGTCTGCCTTGGCATCGCCAAGCCCCTTGTAGCTCGGCCAGTTAGCTTCCATCAACCAGTGCTCACGTACAGCGGTCTGTTGCCAGAGTTCTTCGGTCACAAACGGCATGAAGGGATGCAACAACACCAAAATCTGGTCGAGAACCCAGGCGGCTGAGGCCTGTGTTTCTTTCTTGGCGGCTTCGTCCCGGCCACCCAATATTGGCTTGATCAGCTCCACATACCAGTCGCAGTAAACATTCCACACAAACTGATAGAGAGCGGCGGCCGCTTCATTGTAGCGATGCTCTTCGATGGCCTTGGTCACCGCATTGCGCGTGCGCGAGGCTTCACCCGCAATCCAGCGGTTCACAGTTACGCGCGCCGCCACGGGATCATAGTTGGGATCGCGCTTCACCCCGTTCATTTCGCAGAAACGCGCCGCGTTCCATAGCTTGGTGCCGAAGTTGCGATAGCCTTCGACGCGGGATTTCGCGAGCTTGATGTCGCGGCCCTGTGCCGCCATGGCGGCCAGCGTGAAGCGCAAGGCATCTGCACCAAACTCATCCATCAGTTCCAAAGGGTCAATCACATTGCCTTTCGAC
>JAHFPK010000147.1 GCA_023266715.1 Hyphomicrobiales bacterium
ATTTCGCCGCTTGCCGCCTTCGATGCGGAGTCAGACCGCTTCCTCATCCTTGACGTGGCGCGCTACAAGTATCCTCCCGTGTGGGTGAAAACCGCCGAGCTCTTTGCTGCCATGAACACGCAGGACTCTGACAATGAGAACAAGACGCGGGGCTATGTGCTGGTGTCAAAGAAATAAGAACTCCTGGCCTCAATAAAAAGGCCGAAGGTCACTCTCCGGCCTTTTTTGCTTCTGAATTCAAATCTTACCAGGTGCGGCAATCGTTGTATGCGCGCCAATAAACCCTGTCCCATTTACTGCTCGCATTGACCCCGCCCAATACGCCGCCGGTCACGCCGCCCGCAATGATGCCGGTGCGCACCGCATGCTTTCCTCCGATGACGGCGCCAAGAAGGCCGCCCACCACAGCACCGCCAACAGCGCCGCCTACAACTTGCGGAGCGCCGGCCCGGTGGTTTGCCACATCGCGGGCATAGGCCTTGCAATAGCGCACTCCAGCCGCGTTGGACTCGGTAGCCAGGGTGCCGGACGCCAGGACTGCGAGAAGGGCCGTGGCTAGAATTTTGCTTCGGATCATGATCATTGTTCCTCTCTTGGACTCAGGAGCCCCCTCCTGCGGTGAATGAACTATAGACACTCTTACGATGTGGCGAAAGTATGGGATTATTCCAATCTGGCGGGAAATCCGGGGGCGCGCAAATCGGTGGCCAGCGCATCTTCCAGAAGCTTGACAATCTGGGTTGATTGGGCTTTGCCGCCATAGGCCGACTTGCCCTTAATGAAGGTCTGATTGGTTAACGTGGCAAGATCAAGCGGCACGCCAAATTCACGGCCGAATTTCATGGCAAAGCCCAGGTCCTTCAGTGCCAGGTCCATGGTGAAGGCAATGTCATAACTGCCATTGAGGATGAGCTGACCTTCGGTTTCATGAACAAAACTGTTGCCGCTGCTGGCCCTGATGGCGGCCCAGCTCTGCGCCAGATCAAGCCCGCCGCGCCTGGCCAGCATGAGCGCTTCGCCGTCGGCCACAAGGTGGATGAAGGCCAGCATATTGGTAATGACCTTGATCACCGCGGCAGAACCCAACGGCCCCATGTGAAAGAGCTGGCCGCCCATGGCTTGCAAGGCTGGCTTGTGCAACTCAAAAAGATCCATGTCGCCGCCGGCGAGTACGGTAATCTTTCCTTGGGCGGCGAGATGAACACCACCTGTGACGGGCGCCTCAAGGGCGCGTACGCCCTTTACCGCGGCAAGTTTCGCAAGACGCTGAATCTCGTCGCGGCCAAGGGTTGACATTTCAATCCAGGTTGATCCCGGCTTCAGGCCTTCAAGCAATTGAACGAGAACTTTTTCAGATATTGCAGGCGATGGCAGGCAGGTGATGACGCAATCAACTTTTTCCGCGAGTGCCTTGGGTGTATCCGCCCATTTACCGCCAGCATTCAGATGGCGAACGCCGAGATTTTTGTCGATATCGTTGACGGTAACATCAAAACCGTTGCGCAGGAGACTAGCGGCGAGATGGCCGCCGAGATTGCCCAAACCAATGTATCCATAGCGCATGTGTTACACCTTTGTCATTCCGTTACATCCTCCTCATCCTGAGGCGCCCGGCAAAGCCGGGCCTCGAAGGATTGCCGGCCTCACTTGACTCTGCCAATGCTTCGAGGGCCACGCGGCGCGTGGCCACCTCAGCATGAGGGATCTGTGAATCACTGAATGGGCCTGTTGGCCATTTCAAGATGCAGCCTGTCACCGGTGTAGGGATTGGCGAGAGCCACATCCTCATTCAGTTCAATACCAAGGCCCGGCTCCGTGGGTGGGATCACATAGCCCTGCTCCCAACGGATCGGCTTCTTCAACAGCTTGGCATAGAACCCGCCGAAGGTTTCGATGCTTTCGAGTATGAGGAAATTGGGAAGCGACGCGGCAAAATGAATGTTGGCTGCCGCTTCGACGGGACCGGCATAGAGATGCGGGGCAATCTGCGCGTAATAGGTTTCCGCCATGCCGGCGATTTTCTTGGCTTCCCAAATGCCGCCTACACGGCCCAGCGCCATTTGCAGAATGGATGCGGCACGGCATTCCAGGATCCGGCCAAACTCATACTTGGTGGTGAGGCGTTCGCCCGTTGCGATGGGAATGGATGTCGCCCGCGCAACGAGGGCCATTTCTTCCGGCTTCTCCGGCGGGGTTGGTTCTTCAAACCACAGGGGATCATAGGGCTCGATGTGTTTGGCAAAGCGGATTGCGCCCGCGGCGGTGAACTGGCCATGAGTGCCAAACAGCAGATCTGTCTTGCTGCCCACTGCTTCGCGGATGAGTTTGCAAAACTTGGCGCAGAGCGCCATCGATTCCAGCGAAGGCTGGCGCGGATCGAAACTTGAATAGGGCGCGGCGGGATCAAACTTGATGCCGGTGAAGCCCAATTTTGCATAGTGGGAAGCGCGCTCGGCCGAGGCCTCGGCGTTCCAATAGATTGAGTCGTCCTGGCCTTTGGCGACATCGGGATAGATGTAGGTGTAGGAGCGCAGTTTTTCATGTACACGCCCGCCCAGGAGTTCATAGACGGGTTTGCCCACTGATTTGCCGATGATGTCCCACAGGGCGATTTCAATTCCGGAGAGCACGCCCATCAGGCTTACATCGGGGCGCAGCGTATAGCCGGAGCCATAGACCTTGCGCCACAGGCTTTCGATATGGAACGGGTCCATGCCTTCGACATAACGCCCGAAGGTATCCTCGATCATGGCGGTCATGGCCCTGGGGCCGAAGGTGGCACAATAGCATTCGCCAATGCCGGAGATGCCATTGTCGGTTGTGAGTTTGACAAAGGTGTAATAGCGGCCACCCCAGCCGGGGGGCGGATTACCGACGATGAAGACTTTCAGTTCGATGATTTTCATGGGCGCTATACTTTCAACCGGGATGGCACAAGTTTCATAATCCTGATAGCAGTTTGAAACCTGGGACAGTGATGAATTTTTCTAACTACATTAATTGGAATAATCGGGAAAAACAGAATTGACTTTCGATTTCATCATCGTCGGGGCAGGCTCCGCCGGATGTGTCCTTGCTGAAAGGCTTTCGGCCAATGGCCGGTTCAGTGTGCTCGTCCTCGAAGCAGGCGGCTCCGAGCGCCGGTTTTTCATCTCCATGCCCCTGGGCTATGGCAAGACTTTCTATGACCCATCGGTCAACTGGATGTATGCGGCGGAGGCCGATCCAGGACTTAATGGGCAACAGGATTATTGGCCCCGTGGCAAGGTGCTGGGCGGATCGAGTTCCATCAACGCCATGGTCTATATTCGCGGAGCCCGCGAGGATTACGAAGAATGGGAGGCGGCTGGCAATACAGGCTGGGGCTGGAATGATGTGCTCAAAGCCTACCGCGCGATGGAAGACAACGAAGCGGGCTCAGATGACTATCGGGGGGCGGGCGGGCCATTGCACATCAGTGAAAATTCCCGTGACCTTCATCCTCTTTACAAATCCTTCGTTGCGGCAACAGTTGCTGCCGGGCTAACTTACAATCCGGATTTCAATGGGGCAGTCCAGGAAGGCGTTGGGCACTATCAATTGACCACCAAAGGGGGCATGCGCATGTCAGCGGCGCGGGCTTTCTTGCGGCCTGCGATGAAGCGCGGAAATTTGCATGTGGAAATCCATGCTGAGGTCAGACGTATTCTATTTGAAGGAACGCGTGCAACTGGTGTTGAATATGTTTCGCGGGGTCAAACCAGGACAGCTTTGGCTGGACGCGAAGTTATCATTGCGGGTGGGGCTATCAATTCAGTCCAGCTCCTGCAGCTCACAGGAATTGGACCTGCGAAGACGTTGCAAAAACATGGCATAACCATCGTGCAGGACAATCCCAATGTGGGGGCGCACCTTCAGGATCATGTGGGGCTCAACTACACCTACCGCATGAAGGTTCCCACCTTGAATGATGCGCTACGACCCTGGTGGGGAAAGCTGCGCGTAGGCCTGCAGTATTTGCTCACGCGAGGCGGGCCTCTCAGCCTCAGTATCAATCAGGGTGGCGGATTTTTTCGTTCTTCGCCACAACACAAACGGCCCAACATGCAGCTTTACATGCAGGCCTTTTCAACGCTCATTCCCAAAACGGGTGAGCGTCCCCTGCTCACGCCCGATCCCTTCTCGGGATTTTCCTTGGGCCTTTCCAATTGCTGGCCAAGCAGCCGGGGCTTCATTGAAATACAATCCAGTAACCCCCTGCAACAGCCCCGTATTGTGGCCAATGCCTATTCCACCAACGAAGACATTTCGGAGATGCTGGAGGCAGTGAAGTTCCTGCGCAGGATTGCAGCACGGGAGCCATTGGCTTCAATGATCGCCGAGGAACTTCGACCCGGTCTAAAATGCATGATTGACGAAGACTTGATTTCAGATATCCGCCAGCGCAGCGGCACGGTCTATCATCCGTCCTGCACCTGCCGCATGGGACCCGATCCAAAAACATCGGTGGTTGATCCCCACCTGCGGGTGCATGGCATTGATAATCTGCGTGTGTGTGATGCTTCGGTTTTTCCCAGCCTGATAGCGGGCAATACCAATGCGCCCGCCATGATGGTGGGCTGGCGTGGGGCCGAGATAATCCTGAACGATCAGATTTAACCAAAATTATCCCTTGACAAAACCCCCGCCTCCCCCTATTTAACCTATTAGTTAAATACAAATTTGGCCCATAAAACATGACAACCGACCACCTCAGCACGACTTTTTCGGCGCTTGCCGATCCCACGCGGCGGGCCATCCTGAGCCGCCTTGCATTGGGGGAAACTTCGGTTCTCGAATTGGCCAAGCCTTTCGAGATGAGCCTTCCCGCAGTTTCCAAACATCTCAAAGTTCTGGAACATGCCGGGCTCATTACCCGCGGGCGGGAAGCACAATGGCGGCCCTGCAAATTGAAACCAGAATCGCTCAAGGCCGTTGACGGCTGGCTGGAACATTATCGTCACTTCTGGGACGAACCTCTGGATCGTCTTGAAGATTATTTGCGCGACATTCAGGCAAAGGGAAAAAAGGAGAGGAAAAATGGCAATGGCAAAAAGTGAAGCCAAACAGGTTGGCGAATTTGAATTCGTCATTTCACGGGTGTTTGACGCGCCACGGGACCTGGTGTGGAAAGCCTGGACCGAGCCGGACCGCCTGATCAAATGGTGGGGGCCAAGGGGCTTTGATATTCTCTCCACCAAAGTCGATCTCCGCGTCGGCGGGATTTTCCTCTACCATCTGAAGTCGCCGCAAGGATTGGAGATTTGGGGCAAATTCGTTTATCGCGAAATTTCACCGCCGAAGAAGCTGGTTTACATCAATTCATTTTCCGATCCCGCGGGCGGCACGACGCGCGCGCCCTTCTTTGACGGGAAATGGCCCCTGCAAATCCTGAGCACGGTCACACTTGCCGAAGAAGGCAAGAAGACCAAAGTTACCATCAATTGGGTTCCCTATTCTGCAACCGACATTGAGCGCAAGACCTTTGAAGATGGTGCAAGCTCAATGCAGCAGGGCTGGACAGGAACGCTGGATAATCTCACCGAGTACCTGGCAGCGCTATAGCCTGATTTTGCCGACAACGATGAACGCCGCGCTATTGCCCTCAACTATTGGGTCACAGTGCAGCGGCGTTCCTTGCCGGTGAGCGAGTTGTAGGTGCCGGTATCCGGGTTGAAGGATTTATACTTCGCTGCGCAGTATTCATTCCACGCCTCGGTTCCCGGCTCCAGCTCCAGTTTTGGCTTGGCTACCGCGGCCGGCTCCTCGGTCGTTGTGGTTTCCGGGACGGCTGCGGGTATTGCCGCCTGTTTCTGCAACGGCTTTTTGGGAGCGGCCACGGGGGCCACAGCGGTGTACTGGTTCATGCAATCGTTGAAGGCATTGCGATAGGACTTTTGCCAGAGATCAACATCAGTGGTGCGGCCATCGGCAAAATCCTTGGCGAACAATTCGCAATAGGTTTGGCTGCTGGCAAGGGTTGGAGCAGCGAGAATGCCCGACGTGAGAATGGCTAACGCAAAGCTGGAGAGTATACGCATACTGACATTCCTTCTCGAAAACGGGACAAACTATCCCTCCCAATTATGGCAGGTCCGGGGCAGGAAAACCTCACGTTTTGGCCAGATTATCCAGGCAATTCCGGGCTGCGGCGACGGCGGTGGAGAAGCAGGCCTGGAGCAGATAGCCGCCGGTGGGAGCCTCCCAATCCAGCATTTCGCCAACTGCAAAACAGTTGGGAAATTTGTGAAATTGAAAATTGGCATCAACTTCACTGCGGGCCACGCCACCGGCCGATGAAATGGCCCTGGCAATGCCGGCCGGCCGCAAGATGGTGATGGGCACGGCCTTGATCCCGGCCGCATCCGCTGAGGTGCCGGTTTCGCGCAGGAGGGAAATGGCAACCGGTGGCAGGCCCACCGCCTTGCGGAGGAAATTGGACTGGCTGTCCTTGCCGCGAGGGCGCGCCAGCCTTTCGGACAGGACGTCAAGTGTCATATCGGGCCTGAAATCAACCAGCAAGGGATGGCCGGGCGCGTCCCGCATGAAACGCGAGAGGGCGTAGATTGCGCCGCCCTCAATGCCTTCTTGCGAAATCATCAGTTCGCCCCGCACCTTATTGCCCCCATAGCTGAGGCTCACATTCTTCACAGGCGTTCCGGCAAAGCGTCCGCGAAAGAGCGGCGACCACTTGACAAGGAAGCGGCTGTTGGCAGGCTTGAAGCCATTTACCCGAATACCCGCGGCGCGGAGCATTGGCACCCATGCGGCATCGGAGCCCAAGTGGGGCCAGCTTGCACCGCCCATGGCGAGGATGGTTGG
>JAHFPK010000472.1 GCA_023266715.1 Hyphomicrobiales bacterium
CACTTCAACCTTGAGGCCATTCTTGCGGCCATGGGCCACGCGGCTTGAACTCAAAACGCCCCGCGCGCCATTGCGAAAGCGCACAACCGCATGGGCAATGTCGTCATTCTCGACACTGGCGGTCTTGCCCGGCTCACCCGCAATGGGCCGCTTGCCGTGAACCACATCGGCCATGGCGCTGAGACTGCCGATCTCGCCCACCAGTTCATGGGCCAGCGAAACCAGATGGCAGGTCAAATCGCCCAGCGTGCCGAGGCCTGCTTGCTCACGCGTCAGCCGCCATGACCATGGCAGTGCGGGATCAGCCATGTAATCCTCATCAACGCTGCCGCGGAAATCAAACACCTCGCCAATGGCGCCTTCGGCGATCAGCTGCCTGGCATATTGCAGGGCAGGGTTACGCAGATACGCATAACCCAAGGCCGTAACCTGCTTCCTGGCTTTTGCCGCCGCAGCCGTCATCGCCTCCGCATCGGCAAGCGTGAGTGCCATGGGCTTTTCGCACCACACATGCTTGCCGGCTTCGAGGGCCGCAACCGCCATTTCGCGATGCATGCCGTTGGGCGATGTAATGGAAACGAGATGGATGGCGGGATCGGCAAGCAGGTCGCGCCAGTTTGTTGTTGCGCGGGAAAAGCCGAATTCACTTGCCTTCTGTCTGGTGTGGGACGCGTCCACATCGCAGAGCGCCACCCTGTCGATGTGCGGCACGTCGCCGAACACCGCCTTCACCGCACCAAAGGCCATGGCGTGGCACTTGCCCATGAAGCCGGTGCCGATCAGGCCAACGCCGACACGATCCATCACTGGCGTTTCCTGCCGTTGAGCCTGGCGATCTCCTGTTCGAGATCGACCAGTTCCTTGCCGCCCGCCATCAAATTGAGAAGCTGGTCGCGGCTGATCTCGTTCTTCAGATAGGTTCCGGCATTCTTGCCGCGCTTCAAAAGCGTGAAACGGTCGCCCACCACATAGGCATGATGCACATTGTGCGAGATGAAGATGACGCCAATGCCGCGTGCCTTGGATTGCACGATAAGTTTCAGCACGACGGAGGCCTGATGAACGCCGAGCGCCGAGGTGGGTTCATCGAGGATCAAAACCTTGGCGCCGAAGTGGATGGCCCGCGCGATGGCCAGGCACTGGCGTTCGCCGCCGGACAGGGTTCCCACCGGCTGCTCGGGATCGCGCAACTGAATGCCCATGTCCGAGAGCTCCTTGAAAGCCGTGTGGTTGGCATAGTCGACATCAAATTCGTGGAGCGGGCCGGTTTTCCTCACCGGCTCGCGGCCCAGGAAAAAATTGCGCGCCACGCTCATCAGGGGAACCAGCGCCAGATCCTGATAGACCGTGGCGATGCCTTTATCGAGCGTGTCCTTCGGCGAACTGAAGCGCGTGTGGGCGCCGCCTACGAAAATCTCGCCTTCATCGGGAAGATGAACGCCGGACAGCACCTTAATGAGGGTTGATTTGCCGGCGCCATTGTCGCCGAGAAGGCAATGAACCTCGCCGGGGCGGACATCGAATGAAACATCCTTGAGCGCAATCACCGAACCAAAATACTTGCTGACCGATTTGAGTTCGACAAGCGGGGTCTCCATCACCGGCTCCTCATGGCACGGCTGCGCACATAGCTGTTGAACAGCACAGCAATGACCATCATGGCGCCCATGAAAAGCTTGAACCAGTCGGTGTCGATGCCGGTGTAGAAAATTCCCATCTGCACAACGCCGAAAATAAGCGCTCCGAACATGGCCCCGATCGCCGAGCCATAGCCGCCGGTGAGCAGGGTGCCGCCGATGACCACGGCAATGATCGCCTCGAATTCCTTCTGGTTGCCGCGCAGCGTATCGGCGGAACCGGTGACCAGAACCTGAATGGTCGCAAAGAGCGCTGCCGCAAGGGCGGTGAAAACAAACAATGTGATTTTGGTGCGCGCAACGGGAACGCCCATATTGCGCGCCGCGTTGGCTTCGCCGCCGGCTGCAAATATCCAGTTGCCAAAACGCGTGCGCATCAAAATCCAGGTGAAG
>JAHFPK010000148.1 GCA_023266715.1 Hyphomicrobiales bacterium
CCCTGGTCGGGCTTGCCCCGACCACCCAGACTTCGAGTCTCACTGGCACGTCTATTATTCATACCAACATGTTAGCATGAATAATCTCTTAGGAACGAATCGAGCACTTTGGCGCGCGAATGTCTCACGAAAGTCGCGCTTTTTGCATTGCCTTTCGCACTCGTTCGCACCCTATTCGCCCCTGTCGGAGACACCTGCGCTGGCAAAGGTTGCCATGTCGTTGTGGAGGTTGACTGCCGCCTTCAGGAGTCCTGCCGCGAGCGCTGCGCCTGAGGCTTCGCCAAGGCGCATGCCGAGATCGAGAACCGGTTCCTTGCCCAGCTGTTTCAGCAAATTGCGGTGGGCGGGTTCAGCCGAACAATGGGACGCCAGGCAATGATCCAGCGCATCTGGCCGTATGGCATGAAGAATGGCAGCGGCGGCGCTGGCAACATAACCGTCAAGCAAAACCGGCACCCGCTGGGTGCGCGCTGCCAGAATGGCGCCTGCCATGGCGGCCAGTTCGCGGCCCCCCAGCCTTCGTAAAACTTCAAGCGGATCGGCGAGATGGGCAGAATGCAGGGCCACGGCGCGGGCCACGGCCGAGGCTTTGCGCTTCAGGCCCTCGGCGTCCACGCCGGTGCCCGGCCCCACCCAGTCTTCCGGCTTGCCGCCATAGAGACCATGGCAAATCGCCGCCGCAATCGTGGTGTTGCCAATGCCCATTTCACCGATGCACAGGAGATCGCAGCCGCCGGCAATAGCCTCCATGCCATAGGCCATGGTGGCGGCACAGTCGGCTTCTTCCATGGCAGCCTCCTGGGTGATGTCCTTCGTGGGTTTTTCCAGCGCCAACTCGAACACCTTCAAGCCGAGGTCAAAGGTCTTGCAGATCTGGTTGATGGCGGCCCCGCCGGACTGGAAATTGAGGACCATTTGTTTAGTCACTTCAGCGGGATAGGCGGCAACGCCTTGGGCCACCACGCCATGATTTCCAGCAAATACAGCCACCACTGGACGGGTTACTTTGGGTGGGTAATTGCCTTGCCAGGCTGCTACCCATTCCGCCATGCTCTCAAGCTTTCCCAGCGCTCCCGGAGGCTTGGTCAATTGCGCATCACGGGCGCGAAATTGAGCGATCGCATCCTGGTCGGCCACGGGCAAATCCCGCATGAGTTTTCTGATGTCATCAAACGGCAAACCCGTTGCGGCAATTGTCATTCTCTCGTCCTTTTAATCTTCTTGCTAGTGTCCTAATCACGGGATTCGGGGTATCAGTGCAACATGAACGACATGTCTTCGCCGCCTAGCGAAAATACCTGGAAAATCAGGCCATTTGCCGAAACCGTTGCGGCGCTGCACTTTCTCACCCGCCTGCCGGTTCCCTTTGTGCGCACGCTGGATTTGCCACCCCTGGCAGAAGCCATGCGGTTCTTCCCCCTCGCTGGAGCCATTATCGGAGCGCTTACGAGCCTCGTTCTGATTGGCGCCAACATGCTGGGATTGCCCTCTCTCTTAGCTGCTGCCTTGGCGCTCGCTGCGGGTGTTCTCGTCACCGGAGCCTTGCATGAAGATGGTCTTGCCGATGTGGCCGATGGCTTTTGGGGCGGGAGGTCGCGGGAACACCGCCTGGAAATCATGCATGACAGCCGCATTGGCACCTATGGCACCATCGCATTATGCCTTACCTTCATCGGCAGGGCCGCCATATATGAAACCCTTTCAGGTGCGCAGCCCCTGACAATCATTGCCCTCCTGGCAGGTGCGGCGGCGTTTTCACGCTCCCTCATTGTTGATCTGCTGTGGGCCACCAGACCGGCGCGAAGCGATGGTCTTTCGGTATATGCGGGCAGGCCCGGCAAGCGCAGCGCTTTGTTCTCGCTTCTCACAGGCGGCATTGGCGCTGCCTTGGCGGGCGGTCTTGCCCTGTCGCCAGAAATCGCCGTTATCGCCATCATCTCCGCCGGCATCGTGCTGGCGCTGATGCGGGCGCTTGCCATGCGCCAGATCGGCGGGCAAACCGGCGATGTCTGCGGTGCCGTCCAGGTTTTGACGGAGCTCACCATGCTCACGGTTTACGCCGCAACAATTGGTTAACCTTAGCAATAATTGTTCCAATCATTTTCAATACTTGTAGAGGTTGAACCGATAATTCTGAGGCGACTGTTTCCAGCGGAGTTGCCTCATGCGTTTTTCGGGTGCGTTGCCACCGGTTGTCCTTGCTTTTCTTTTCACGATTGCCGGCGGTTTGCCGAGTGTCACGCCAACGACAGCGGCGGAAATGCTGCAACTCAATGCGGCAACCGAGCTGAAAGTGGGCCAAAATGGCCATTTCTCTGTCAGGGCTGAGATCAATGGCCGAACCGTGAAAGTGCTGATCGATACTGGCGCCTCAGCGGTGGCTTTGAGCTATGAAGATGCCAAGGATATTGGCCTGCATCCCGGATACCTTGACTATAATGTTCCGGTTTCCACGGCCAATGGCATTGCGAAAGCCGCTGGCGTCAGCCTTGACCGGGTCGAGATTGATGGTGTGCGCGTTTCGGACGTGCAGGGCCTAGTGATGCCTGAAGGTGTCATGCGCGGCTCGCTGCTCGGCATGAGTTTTTTGAGCAAACTCAAGAGTTTCAAAGTTGAAGACGGCGTGCTCTATCTGAAGAACTAAGACTTCTGAATAACCAAGACGCTTTTGCTTCAATTATGGCGCGTTCGAATGGCCAATGACCCGCAAGTTCCCTATCTTCAAGGCATGAACGCTTTTGATTTGCCAGAAATCGAAACCCCTTGCATCAAGGTCTGCGTTGTTGATCCCGACACCGGATTTTGCATCGGCTGCGGGCGCACACGCATGGAAATTGGCAGTTGGCTCGGGTTAAGCCCAGTGGATCGCCAATCTATTATGGCTGGCTTAAATGAAAGGGTTGAAACTCTCACGCTGCGCAAACGGCGCCGGGGCGGACGTCAAGGACGCCTTGCTTCTTCCTAGAACTGGTAAGCGAAGCTGGCACCCGCAGTATAGGTATCTGAATCTTTTAGCAGCAGCCCACTGATCTCACCGGTCAACGCCAGTTGCGCATTGGCGCCAAAGGCAAAATTAAGCCCGGTTTGCAAACGCAAATCAGTGTAGTCGTCATCCAAAATGGTTCCCGCAACGTCATCAACGACCTTGTTGACAGGGACCCAATCAAGCTGCGCGCCAAGCCATGGTTCAACCGTGGTTGCGCCTGCAAGAGTGACCGTATCGCCGATTTGCAGTCCCGGAGAAACCATGCCGGTTTCAATGGTTTGGGCGTTCAATCCGCCATTCGCGTCCTGCCATTCCTTTGACCACGCCAAAGTGATTGAAGGCGAATAGCGCCAGGTGCCTGAATAAAAATAGCCCGTCAGTGCACTGCTCGCCTGAATCCGGGTGGAATCAAAATTCGTGGAGCCATTCACATCCGTATCAAGGTCTGTTCCCAAAACATTGGCCGACAAGATCAAATTGTCGGTCAGCGACAGGCCCAGATAGGCACCGCCGCCCCAACCCTCAGTATCCTGGGTTGGCGGAAGGATTCCATCCCCTTTCAAATCAGATGTTTCGTAGGTGCCCATGACACCCAGCACGAGGCGATCGGATAGTTTGTAATCTGCGCCCATGACCAAATTAACAAGCGACCCATCCAAACCGCTAAAGGCGGTATCGTCATCCAGCCAGCTATATTTTCCATCCGCCCAAATATTCCAATTGGAGTTGGCAGCAACGGCTACAACATTTGCGGTTGGCCCAATTGTTATTTTGCCGTTGCCCCTCAGGCGCTCCAAAATATCAGTTGGATCGGTGAGTTCGAGGCCCGCCGGTTCAGTCTGGTTCGGCCCACTATCGAACCGATCCATAATAACATCGGCGACCGCCCTCGATGTGTTGATCAAAGATTGGCGATTGAGCAATGATTTAGCGCAGCCGGTTATTTCAGTATCGGCAGGTTCGCTCACACCGTCCAGCAACGCACAATCCAAGTCAGGATCAATTGATTGCGCCAGAGTTTGACTGCTGCCCGCGATGCACGCCAACGATACAACAGCCGCTACGGTCTTTGCCCGCATGAAGGTCCTCGAACTCTCCGTCCTCTCCGAGCCATATCACAAAATCACGTCACTTCGCCAGCGCCCTCATTCAGCTGCCAGCAAGCGATTTGATTGGGTTTCAATGGCATCCAATGCACGGCGCAAAACATCAATTCCTGCTCCCGGAATATGACTTTGCTCTGAAATGATTTGCCGCCAATGGCGCCCGCCGGGCTGACCATGAAAGAGGCCCAGCATGTGCCGTGTCATTTTTGCAAGCCAAACACCTTGGCGCAATTGCTCCTCAATATAGGGCAGCATCCCATTTACGGCCTCAATGCGGCTCGTTGTCGGATTCTCTGCCTGATAGAACAGCCTATCCACATTGGTGAGCAGCCATGGCGTATGATAGGCCGCTCGGCCCAGCATGACGCCATCAAGGTTCTGCATTTCATCAATGGCCGATTCAAGCGTGGCGAGCCCGCCATTCAAGATGATGTTGAGATGTGGAAAGTCGGCTTTCAGTTGATGAACGCGGGCATGGTTGAGTGGGGGAATTTCACGGTTTTCTTTCGGACTCAAACCTTTCAACCAAGCCTTGCGGGCATGAATAATGAAAGTAGTGCAACCTGTTGCGGCAACGCTTTCAACAAAACGGTTAAGTCCCTCACTCTCGTCCTGGTCATCAATGCCGATGCGGCATTTTACAGTTACAGGAATTTTGACGGCTCTACGCATGGCCGCGACGCAATCAGCGACAAGCTGCGGCTCGGCCATAAGGCAGGCGCCAAATCTACCCTCCTGAACCCGGTCAGAGGGGCAGCCTACATTGAGATTGATTTCGCAATAGCCGTAATCTTCGCCACACTTGGCGGCTTCAGACAACATGGCAGGATCGCTGCCGCCGAGTTGGAGCACTATGGGTTGCTCTATGGAGGCAAAACCGAGCAGGCGCGAGCGGTCGCCATGGTGAATGGCCTGAGCTGTCACCATTTCCGTATAGAGAAGAGCATGTCTTGTGAGATGCCGATGGAAGACGCGGCAATGCCGGTCGGTCCAATCCATCATGGGGGCAACCGCGAATGTTTTTTCCTTGAAATTCAATACTTTGACCTTACACTACAATGGACTAAAGCGAGAACATGTGCACAAAATTTGCACACGTTTTCACGGTTTGTACAGGGGCTACGCTCCCTTACTGCACACGTAGCGCACTCACCACCTTCTAACCCATGCGGAGATTGGCCGGGGTTTTTCAGCAGACCGTTAGATAGGACCGCATCGGCGTGTTTTCAGCGAAATAGAGCCGGAACTCGCTGGAGGCCGCCGGCGCCAACGTTTCTTCGAGAAAATCACCCGCATGCAGGACATGCTGGATGGCGGTGATCGCCTGCCAGTCCGGGTCCTGGTCGATGGCAAGGTCGAGGATGCCCTGTTCGAGATAGCGCCGGTGATCGTCGGATATTTCATGGGTCACCCAGCAGACAAGATCGGCGGCACCGGATTTCCTCAGTGCGGCTTCAATGCCGGCCGATCCCGCGCCGCTGTTATAGATGCCGGCAACGGGCGCGCCCGCCCGTAGCGCGGCACTAACAGCGCGGTAACAAAGCTCCTCGTCGTCGCGAGCTTCGACATGGGGCGAAGTGAAGTCGAGTCCCGGGTTGGCATGGGCCACGCCGTCGCGGCAGCCGGCGATCCTCTCGAGATGGCCACGATAGTCCTTGTGGCCGCTGAGAAACAGCACACGGCCATGCCGCCTTGCGAAGCGCCCGAGCACGTGGCCCGCCGTGCGGCCTGCCCGGTAATGGTCGATCCCGACATAGGTCAGCCCTTGAACGTCGCTGATGTTGGTGACCACTGCGACGGCGGGCTCTCCCGCTGCGGTTACTGCCCGCAGCGCCCGGCGTACGCGCTCAGTGTCTGGTCCGGCAATCACCAGCCCCTGGCGGCGATAGGATGGGTTGATGATAGCGTTCACAAACAGGTCCTCCCGGCGCTCGGA
This sequence comes from Hyphomicrobiales bacterium, assembly GCA_023266715.1. Lineage (GTDB taxonomy): Bacteria > Pseudomonadota > Alphaproteobacteria > Rhizobiales > Aestuariivirgaceae > Aestuariivirga. The sequence continues at coordinate 6,029 of JAHFPK010000148.1, forward strand.
AATAAAGTTGCGGTGGACGGCAATGCGCTTGTCGAGAATGGCGATGGCGCGCTGGAAGGCCTGATTGAGCCGCTGATAGAACGGTGTCTTGTTCGTCGGCAACAGAACATCGATGTGGACGAGTCCGTGGCTCGTGTTCGGCAGAAGACGCTGCACGCCAAGCACCCGCGACGCTGCGACCACCTTCTTGCGGGTTCGGTCCGAGACGCTTTCACGCTCGTTGAAAACCCGGTCGACGGTCGCCGGGCTGACCCCGGCGGCGGCTGCAATATCGGCGAAGCGCGGCGAGCGCTTGCGGCGGCGGGTGGGCTTCATGGGTATCCTTTCTGACACCAATCCTAGCAGAGATGACGATAAATCGTCAAAATTCCGGGCTGTCCCGTTCCTGTCCCGGGACTAGTCTGTGGCGCTTCCCCAGCTTGGAGACCACGCCCATGAAAATCGCCCTCGACCCGCATATGCACCGGCACTTGCCGCTGACCGAACTGCCGCGTCTCGCCGCCGACATGGGTTACGAATATATCGAGCTGTCGCCGCGCCCCGATTTCCTCGCCTGGTGGGTGCAGCCCCGCGCCTATCCCGAGCGCATGCGGGAATTCAAGAAGGCGCTCAAGGATCACGGCGTGAAGCTCGCCTCGCTGTTGCCCATGTATCGTTGGGCGAGCCCGCACGAGGATGAGCGCAAGGCCGCCGTCACCTACTGGAAGAAGGCGATAGAGATCGCCGTTGAGATGGATTGCAACGTGATGAATTCGGAGTTCGGTCGCGGGCCCTCGCCTGATCGCGGTCATCACGCCAACTGCTGTAACG
>JAHFPK010000149.1 GCA_023266715.1 Hyphomicrobiales bacterium
TGATCACATTTGCCGTTTTGCCCTTTCCCAATATCGATCCCGTGCTGTTTTCCATCGGGCCCTTCGTCGTACGCTGGTATGCGCTGGCCTATATCGTGGGGCTCCTCTTCGGCATCTGGTACATGAAGAAATTGGTATCCATGCCGAAGCTTTGGGAAGGAACCAAACCCACAGCCACGCCCCAGCAGATTGATGATTTTTTTCTCTGGGCCATGCTGGGCGTGGTGCTTGGCGGGCGGGTAGGCTACTTGCTGTTTTACGGCTTCGAGCAGGTGTCCCAGGATCCCCTTTATATTTTCCGCGTGTGGGAAGGCGGCATGTCCTTCCATGGCGGATTTTTCGGCGTGATCCTTGTGTCCTATATTTATGGCAGGCGTCACGGCATAGGTCTTGACCGCTTGCTTGATCTGGGGGCGGCGGCAACGCCCGTTGGCCTTGGCCTCGGGCGGCTTGCCAATTTCATCAATGGCGAACTTTATGGGAGGGAAACTTATCTGCCTTGGGGTTTTGTGTTCCCGAATGACCTCACCGGGCTGCCGCGCCATCCCAGCCAGCTCTATGAATTCGCCCTTGAAGGCGTGTTGCTGTTTGCTGTGATCAATTATGCGGTTTACCGTCACAAGATATTGACGAAACCCGGCCGCGCGGCCGGTCTTTATGCCTTGATCTATGGCCTTTCGCGCATCGTGGTCGAATTCGTGCGCGAGCCCGATGCGCAATTGGGTTACTTCGGCGGCTTTGTGACCATGGGCATGATCCTCTCGCTGCCGCTCCTGGCAATTGGCATCTGGTTATTGCGGCGCTCAAGAAAACCCGCATGACGCCGCTGGAAAAAATCATCGGCGAAATCATCGCTGCCGAAGGACCCATGACGATTGACCGCTACATGGGCCTGTGCCTCGGGCACCCTGTTCATGGCTATTACATGAACAGGGATCCCTTCGGCGAGAAGGGAGATTTCATGACGGCGCCGGAGATTTCGCAGGTCTTTGGCGAGTTGATCGGGGTGTGGTGTGTGGCGGCGTGGGCGGCAATGGGTAAGTCCACACCGTTCAACTTGGTGGAACTGGGGCCGGGCAGGGGAACCCTGATGGCCGATATCCTCAAGGCCACAAAAGTGATGCCGGGATTTTGCGATGCGGCGCGTGTACATCTGGTTGAGATGAGTCCGGTTTTACGCGAGCTGCAGAAAGAAAAACTTGGGAACGCTGTGGCATGGCATGAGTCGATGGCAAATATGCCCGAAGGCCCGATGCTTCTGGTTGCCAATGAATTCTTTGATGCCGTTCCCATCCGGCAATTTGAGAAACGCCATGGCAAGTGGCTTGAGCGCTGCATTGGGGCGGAAGGCATGGGGTTCATGCCCGCCGCACTCGATAACACGCAAGGGGCTGACGGCGACGTGATCGAATTTACACCGCAGCGCGTGGAAATCGCCAAGGAAATCGGGCAGCGCCTTGCAAAGCAAAAAGGCTGTGCTCTCATCATCGATTACGGGCATTTGCAAACCACACCCGGCGATACCCTGCAAGCGGTGCGAGCCCATAAATATGTTGCCGTCACGGACCGGCCGGGGGAAAGTGACATCACTTCCCACGTGGATTTTGAAGCGCTTGGCAAAGCTTTAGCCCAGGGTGGTGCAACGGTTTTGCCTGCCATCACGCAACGGGCCTTTCTCCTTGCAATGGGGCTGGAACAACGTACCGCCATGCTTTCGTCCAGGGCTGATGCAAAAACCAAGGAAATTCTGGACCGCGGTGCTGCAAGGCTGGTGGGCGAGCGGGAGATGGGCCATCTGTTCAAAGTTATGGTAGGAACCTCGCCAGACCTTGCAACGCCCTATCCCTTTGGAATGCCATGATACAGATCGATGACCTGAAGTCAGACAACATCGCGCACGGCTTCTTTGGCAGGCAGGGCGGATATTCAAATGGCATCTTTGCCTCGCTCAATTGCGGGCTGGGTTCGGGCGATGACCGCGCGACGGTGGTGCGCAATCGTGGAGTTGTGGCGAAAGCCCTTGGCGGCACGGAGCCGCAGATCGTCACCACCTATCAGGTGCACAGTGCGGAGGCCATTGTTGTGACCAAGTCATGGCCCTATGACGAACGCCCGAAGGTTGATGGCATGGTGACAAATATTCCGGGCTTGATCCTGGGAGCATTGACGGCCGATTGCGGGCCCGTGCTTTTTGCCGATAAAAAAGCCAGCGTGATCGGCTGTGCCCATGCGGGTTGGAAGGGGGCACTTGCTGGCGTGACCGATTCCACCGTCCTGAAAATGGAATCACTCGGGGCGCGGCGCGAACGCATCGTCGCGGTACTCGGCCCCACCATTTCGAAAGCGGCCTATGAAGTTGGCCCGGAATTCATCCAGCGCTTTCTTGAGGCCTCGGCGGACAACAAAAAATTCTTCGCTAATTCAGTGAGGAAGGATCATTTCATGTTTGACCTTCCGGCCTATATTATTACCCGGATGAAGGCCTTCGGCGTCGGCACGGTGATTGACTGCGGCCTTTGCACTTACACCCGCAAAGAGGACTATTTCTCCTATCGCCGCACAATCCACTCACGGGAAAAAGATTACGGGCGGCAGATTGCCGCCATCACTCTCACTTAGGAAAACTCATGGCCCTTCATTTCAGCCCAGCAGAATTTCAATCCCGCATCACGGCTGCAATTGCCGCCATGCAGAAGAGCAATCTTGACGGCTTGCTGATGTTCCAGCAGGAGAGCATGTATTATTTGACCGGCTATGACAGTTTCGGCTTCTGTTTTTTCCAGTGTCTCTATCTGGGTGCAGACGGGAAGCTCGCCTTGCTCACTCGCTTGGCGGATTTGCGCCAGGCCCAGCGCACCTCCAACATTGAAGACATCCGCATCTGGACCGATCAGGCGGGAGCGCAACCCGCAACCCAGCTCCGCGACATGTTGGAGAGCCTGAGCGCGCGCGGGAAACGCCTAGGCATTGAAACCAACTCCTATGGCCTTACCCATTTTCATGGCAAGGCGGTGGATGTGGCGCTGGATGGCTTCTGCACGCTTGTTGAAGCCACCAACCTGATTAATCGTTTGCGCCTCATCAAATCTCCGGCCGAATTGAAATATGTGCGCAAGGCTGGAAAGCTTGGCGATGAAGCGTTGAAGGCTGGGATCAAGAAAACCAAGGCCGCGGCCGATGAGGGCGACATTCTCGCCGCCCAGCATTCCACTATTTTTTCCGGCGGTGGCGATTATCCCGCCAATGAATTCATCATTGGCTCAGGGCGTGATGCCCTTCTTGTCCGTTACAAATCAGGCCGCCGCAAGCTCTCGAAGCGCGATCAGCTCACGCTGGAGTTCGCCGGAGTCTATCGCCATTATCACGCGGTCTTCATGCGCACGCTGATCATCGGCAAGCCAACGAAGCATCACATCGCCATGGATGCGGCGTGCCGTGCCGCGCTCACCGAAGTTGAAAACGTGTTGCGTCCGGGAAAAACCGCTGGCGAGGTGTTTGAGGCCCATGCCCGCGTGATGGATGCCCACGGCATGCAAAAGCACCGGCTCAATGCCTGCGGCTATTCGCTGGGTGCGAAGTTCACGCCGAGCTGGATGGATTATCCCATGCTCTATCGCGGTAATGAGGTGAAGCTTGCTCCCGGCATGGTATTCTTCACCCACATGATCCTGATAGATTCAGATGCGGGCGCTGCCTATTGCCTAGGCAGGACCTATATCATCGGCGCCAAAAAGCCGGAGCCGATCTCGAAATATCCACTCACCATGATTGTGCGATGACACGACTGCTGCCCATTCTGTTTTTGCTTTTCCTTGCGGCTTGCGGCGGGCTGAGCCAGCCCTTCGGCAAGGCTGAGGCGCCAACAAATGTTCCAGCCATTGTGGCACCCCCGTGGGAAGCGATGGTGGCTGCGGGTCCGGGGGCCGCCAATGATATTGATTTCGAAACCTTGAATGGGCCGGGCAAGGCGCCGCCGGAAACACTCGCAGCAGAAGCAGCGGATGTGCCGCCAGAATCAACGGCAGGAAAATTGGTCATCAAGGCGGTGGCGGTGGTTCCGGTGAAGGGGGCCAAGGGCGAGGGCAATGAGGAACTGACCAATGCCATGCGCCAGACCTTGACGGCGGCGGGTTGGAAGGTGCTTGACACGCCAGCCAAAAATGCGCTGACGATTTCAGGCCAGGTCGAGATGGCGCAGGCTTCGGGCAAGGTGCAGAAAGTTGCCCTTAAATGGGTGGTGCAATTGCCCGATGGCCAGAAGCTCGGCGAGGTAAAACAGTCCAATAATGTTCCCGCCGGTTCGCTCGATGGGGGCTGGGGCGAAAATGCCGGCTTTGCCGCAGAAGCGGCGGCAACCGGGATTTTTGACCTGATTAACAAGTTCCGCTGAATTAAGAGTGTCCACAGGCCGCATTTGCGCTTGTGTCACACCCTTGTTATAGAGCGCCCACACGCAGCGCGGGGACAAGGGACAAGCATGATGAAAATTGTGGCGGGTAACAGCAACCGGCCCCTGGCGGAAGCCATTTGTTCCTATCTCCACCTGCCGCAGACCAAGGCCGTGGTAAAGCGCTTCAACGACATGGAAGTCTTCGTTGAAATCCAGGAAAACGTCCGCGGCCAGGACATGTTCGTGGTGCAGTCCACAAGCTTCCCGGCCAACGACCACCTCATGGAACTGTTGATCATCGTCGATGCGCTGAAGCGGGCGTCAGCCAAGCGCATCACCGCCGTCATTCCTTATTTCGGTTACGCCCGGCAAGACCGCAAGTCGGGGTCGCGCACCCCCATTTCAGCCAAGCTCGTGGCCAATCTCATCACCAGGGCGGGGGCCGACCGGGTATTGACCATGGATCTCCATGCCGACCAAATCCAGGGCTTCTTCGATATCCCTACCGACAACCTTTTCGCAGGACCGGTCATGGTACGCGACATCAAGCAACACATGGATGTCGCCAACACCGTGGTGGTATCGCCGGACGTGGGCGGCGTGGTGCGCGCCAGGGCGCTCGCCAAGCGTCTCGCTACGCCACTCGCCATCGTCGACAAGCGCCGCGAACGGGCGGGCGAGTCGGAAGTCATGAACATCATCGGCGAAGTGGCGGGCAAATCCTGCATCCTGATTGACGATATCGTGGATTCAGGCGGCACCTTGTGCAACGCCGCGGAAGCGCTGCTGGCGCAAGGGGCGAAGGATGTGACGGCCTATATCACCCATGGCGTGTTGTCGGGTGGTGCGGTGGCGCGCGTGACCTCATCGAAGCTCAAGCAACTGGTGATCACCGATTCAATCCAGCCCACGGAGGCGGTAAAAGTGGCGCGTAATATCCGCGTGATCGGCATTGCATCATTGCTTGGCGAAGCGATTGGCAGAACGAGCCGCGAAGAGTCGGTGTCAAGCCTGTTCGAGTAAGGCCTCAGAGTTTCTTGCTCATGCGCAGAAGCGGCACCTCCGCCCCGCCGCGATTATCACTGCTCCGTTCACCCGGCTCATAACCGCAGGCGCGGTAAAGCGGCTCGCCCGCCATCGTCGCCGCCAGTTGCATGCGCTTGAAGCCTTCGACGCGAGCGGCGTCTTCACAGAGTTTCAGAATGAGGCGGCCCACGCCGCGGCGGGTGAATTCGGGATGGGTGTACATCGCCCGCACGCGCGCCGCATCGCGGGTGGGATCCAGCAAGGCCGCATCGCGGCCCGGAGAGCTATCGCCGCCGTAGAGGGTGGCACGCTTGCTCCAACCGCCGCAGCCCGCCACTTTGCCATCCTGCTCAACGACAAAATAGGTGCCATCGTCAATGAGCTGGCTGTCGAGGCCCATGATGGTGCGGCTGGAGGCGATCTGCTCAGCGGTGAGGAATGGTTTTTGCAATTCGCCAATGGCTGCGTCCATGAGGGCGCGTAACAGGTCAATATCCGTATTGCGGGCAAGGCGATGGGTGAGGGGTGTGGGGCCCATGGAAGTCTCTGCCATTTCGGTTCCAGGCGTTTTAACAAAAACCCGTCGGCTCGACAAACGGGCTGAAAGCGAGGGGCAAATCTTCTTTAGTCTAGCACAACCTGTTTCATCCGCATGAAGGCTTCATGCAAATCGGCATTGCCGCTTGTATCGGAAAGTTTCAGCACCTGCTTGCGCAGACGGCTTCGTTCATCTTCCGGAAGGACTGCGGCGATGGCGGGATAGTGCCGGGCGATTGCATCCGCCATGATGGCGCTCTGGACGGGCGTGTAGCGTTCTTGATCGCCAACCGATTCAATCACGCCTTCAACCAGGGTGGCCCAGGCGGAAGGAGAGCCGTGGTCATCGGGCGACAGGCGAACAAGATTCGCAACATGCTCTGCAACCTCAAGCGTATAGGCCTGAACCTCGGTCAGCTCTTCGGCAAGCGGTTCACCCACGATCACGGCCACGTTATAGGCGGCGCGATAGGAACCGAGCACGGCAAGAATAATGCGCAATTGGCGGAGCTTCTCAACATTGGAGATGGGGGCTCCTTCAATGCGGGTGATGTTGGCGGGATCAATGAGATGGCTGAACAGGGCTGCCTGCGCTTTTTCGCGCCGGTGCGGCAACGGCACGTGGCCGTTAAAATGACGGAAGTAGAGATCGACATAGTCCTGGCTTGTCCATTGGTTGTCGCTGGCCCTGGCACTTGCCGCTGCAAAGGCAAGGCTGAAGGCGAGACAGAGCCGGACAGGCAAGGATGCACTCATGATCCAACACTCCGATCACGCAGATGTTAAGAGAATAGGGGAGTGTCGTGGAATCGTCCAGTTGGCTCTTTTCGCGGTAGTGTCAGTTTGTAATTCTGCT
>JAHFPK010000473.1 GCA_023266715.1 Hyphomicrobiales bacterium
GCATGTCACCCGCTCGATTTTCGACAATCGCCTGTTTTTCGAGACCGACGTTCTCGGCACCCAGGTCGTTTCGAATGCCGTGCTGAGAAATCGCGACCACCTCGAGCTTTTTGTGCACATCTCCACTTCGGAAGTTTATGGCACCGCCGTCAGCGACATGATGAACGAGGATCATCCGCTCAACCCCATGAGTCCCTATGCCGCGGCCAAATGCGGCGCCGATAGGTTGGTGTATTCATACTGGCAAACCTATGGGCTTCCTGCGGTCATTGTCCGGCCGTTCAACAATTTCGGGCCTTACCAGCATCTGGAGAAAGTTGTCCCGCGCTTCATCACCAGTTGCATCCTGGGTGAGCCGATGACGGTGCATGGCGATGGCTCGGCCCGGAGGGACTTTCTCTATGTCGAAGACCACTGCGAGGCCCTGGATCGCATTCTCCATGCCGACCGTCAGCGCATCGTTGGGCAGGTGCTCAACCTCGGCACCCGGCGCGATATCAGCGTGCTTGAGATCGCACAGGCCGTCAAGTCTGCGATGCCCGATGCGCAAAGCGAAATTCAGTTCATCGGCAACCGCCCCGGGCAGGTTTTCAGGCATACAGGCGATCCGTCGAAAGCCGAAAGCATGTTGTCGTGGAAGCCGCTGACCGGCTTCGAAGATGGACTCCGGAAAACGATCGACTGGTATGAGGCCAACCGCGACTGGTGGATGCCTCAACGCTGGATGCGGCATATCCCAATCATTACTGCCGATGGCAAGAGGGAGTTGCATTGAGCAAGATTATTCCGTTTTACATGCACGATCTCGGGCAGGCGGAACTGGACGCCATTGGGTCGGTGCTGGCCGGCCCTATTCTGACCACGGGCGAAACGGTTGCGCGTTTCGAGAACGAGTTTGCGGCGTTCCTGGGGCGCAAGCATGCACTGGGGGTGACCAGTTGCACGGGAGCGCTGCATATGTCGTTGCTCGCACTCGGCATCGGCCCCGGCGATGAAGTCATCACCACGCCCATGACCTTTATTGCCACCTCAACCGCGATTCTTGAGGCGGGGGCCCGGCCGGTGTTCGTGGATGTAGAGCCGGACACGGGTAATCTTGATGCCACGAAAATCGAGGCTGCAATCACTTCACGCACCAAGGCGATTCTCCCGGTGCATCTCTATGGCCTGATGTGTGACATGCGCGCAATCCGTCAGGTCGCCGACCGACATGGCTTGCGAATTGTGGAAGACTGCGCTCACTGCGTCGAAGGCGAGCGCGACGGCATCAAGCCTGGCGAACTTTCCGATACCGCGTGTTTCAGCTTTTATGCCACCAAGAACCTTACTTGCGGCGAGGGCGGCGCAGTAGTTACGGACTCAGATGAACTTGCGGACAAGCTCAAACTGTTAAGACATCACGGCATGACCAAGACCGCGGCCGACCGGCAACGCGAGGGGTATAAGCACTGGGATATGACGATGCTGGGCTGGAAATACAACATGGATAACATTCAGGCAGCTTTGCTGCTGCCCCAGATGCAGCGTCTCCACAGGAAACTGGACAGACGACACATCCTCGCGCGTCTGTATGAAGACCACTTGGCCGGTCTTGAAGGTATCCGTCTGCCCAATTCCCGTGCCGATGCGATTCATGCACGGCATCTATATCCCGTGTGGGTGGATGCCGACAGGCGAGACCGGGTAGTCGAAACATTGAACAAGGCCGGGATCGGCACGGTGGTGAATTACCGGGCAATTCACCTCTTGAGCTATTTCGCGGAAACACTCGGATACAAGGCTGGTGACTTTCCGAATGCGGAACGAATAGGTGACGAAACGTTGTCCCTGCCGTTCTACCCAACCATGCCGGAAAAACATGTCGTTCATGTGGCTGCGACGCTACGGAAACTGATGGCGGAAGTGGGTTAGTCATGGCTTCCGGACAACAAGACCGTACGCGTTTGCCCCAAGGAATTCTGTGACATTAAAAGGCCTGAAGCACGGCTTCCTGTGGACGCTGTCAGGCAGGCTGGGGCTGATG
>JAHFPK010000150.1 GCA_023266715.1 Hyphomicrobiales bacterium
CCGTCAGCGACGTCTTGCCGTGGTCAACATGGCCAATCGTGCCAATGTTGCAGTGCGGCTTGTCGCGTAGGAATTTCTCTTTGGCCATATCTCAATATCCTGTTTTCAAACTTTAGGCTGGCTCGCCAAGCGTAGCTCGCGTCAGCGAGCGTAGATTGGAGCGGGTGAAGGGAATCGAACCCTCGTATTCAGCTTGGAAGGCTGCTGCTCTACCATTGAGCTACACCCGCCTTATAACCTCTTGTAAACAAACCTCTTTTCACTTCACCTGTCGCGCATCCGGCCCGCTCCCCAAGCGATGGTGGGGGAGGTAGGACTCGAACCTACGAAGGCGAAGCCAGCGGATTTACAGTCCGCCCCCTTTGCCACTCGGGACACTCCCCCGATTCGCTGATGAACAAGCCAAACGCCAACAAGCCCGGGTTTCGCCCGGGCCCTTAAGTGAGGCGCTGTATGCCGGGGTTAAGGGGGTAAGTCAACGATGAAAAACGGGAAATCCCCCTAAACCTTCCTAGCCCTCACCCCTTCGTGGGAGAGGGTCCGGTAAAGCCAAGGGCGAGGGGCAACCGGCCTGACCGCGCATCTTGAGAACGACGCAACCATGGCTGCCATGGGTGAGCGCATGCGGGGTGCCGCATGGGGACTCAACAATTTTGCGCTGGGGTTCATCGGACGCGGTTTCGGCTGCGCCTTCTTTGCCAATGGTGAAGCCTGCCGGGATGCCATGGGCAATGCGGGCGAACTCGGAATGCTGCCCATTGAAATATTCGGGACCGGCATTCCCGGCATCAACACGCTTGAGTGGTTGTTCCCTCTCGAAGGCCTTTGCCGCAGGCTCGACTTCAATTCGGCAGATGAGAAAATTCATGAGAAGCTCACATACGCTCCCCGCGGGGCCGGAATCGCCTTGTCCGGCTGGATCAGAGATGCCGCTTAGCTCTCACAAGATGCGCTTTCCAAAGGCCGATAAGATGAAATGGGTGGTCGTGGCTCCGACCCGGGGCTCGAGCGTTGCCGGAAGCGGCGAGACATCCATAGAGATCATTTTGCCCGAAGTGGCGACCGCTTCCATCACCTGATGAGTTTCGCGCACGGTGATGCCGCCTGAGCCTTCGATGCTGCCCGGAATTTCCGTGACGGTTGGCGAATAGCTGACATGAATGCCCCTCGTTCCAGCCGAAGCTATGCGGATGGCTTCACGCATGACTTCACGGATGCCGGTCGCATCAATCTCCACCATGGTGAACACGGTGATGCGCGAGGTTTTAAGGAAAGTGGCGTCTTCAGCACTGGCTTCGCGCAATCCCACGAGCACGACATTTTCCGGCGACAGGTGGGATTTCAAGGCAGATAACTTGTTTTTCAGAATGTCATGGGGTGCATGACTATCAATCCAGATCAGGCCGATCTCGTCTTTTTCAGACGCGGCCCATTGCAGAGCCTCGCCAACAATGCCGCGGTCTTCGCTCGCAAAAAGTGCAATGGCTCCTGATGAAGGCCTGTTTGAAACTTCGAAACCAATCGCCTGCAATTTTCCTGTCAGCGACTGCGCTTTCAGCACCCTAGCAGATTCCAGCGTGGAAATGATGGCCGCGCGTTTCTGTGTGGGTGTAACTTCCGCATCATGCATGGGGGCTTTCTCCACATATTCCGATGTCATGACCGCCAGCATGGCACCATAGTTCAGGCGGAAATCCACACGGTCACCAACCTGCAATGGCGGCTTCGCATCGGTGAGATCGAGCACGAGATGATCGCTCGAAGCGCCCAGCACCCGGACGCCGGGATTGATGGGCGTCATGCCTTCGACCATCACATCTTCCCGGCCAATATTGGCAATGCCGCGTAGGCGGTCACCCTCGTCTGTGAAATATGGCTTTTGCCCAAAGGCATCCACTCCGGATTTGCCGATAGGCATGGAGGGCTTGGTTTTCACTTCCAGCAATTCACCGGAAAGCCGGAAGGCATCACAGTCAAGTTCTTCCCAAGGCTGCTCAAGGAAAGTATCGCGCCCGCCTTGCAGGATGGCTTCGCCGATGCGCAGGTTGTTGATGCCCTTCGGCATGCCGCCGGCAAGCAGGAGGGGCAGAGAAGAAGAGTTGCCACCCGACACCCAGTCAAGCCGCAAGCCCGTGAGGCGCTCGACCTTGTAGGCATGGGCTTCAAGCTGACTGAGGTTTTCCCGAGTCGGCACAATGGCGCCAAAACAGGTGAGGTTCGTGCCAACACCCGCAACGCGCACGCCACGCATTTCCAGTATTTTCTCAATCGTAGGCAGAAGCTCATTGGGCCAGATGCCCTCGCGCAGATCGCCCAAATCGATCATCAGAATAATATCATGCACGCGGCCAAGCCGTTCGGCGATGCGTGCGAGTTCCCTGATGATGGTGAGTTCGGATTGCAGGCTGATTTCGACGGTGCGCACCACTTCCTCGGCGCGCGACAGTGGCGGGCTGCGCAGCAGCATGATGGGGCATTGAATGCCGCTATCGCGCAGCCGGCGGATATTTTCAAAGCGCGATTCAGCGATGCCCACAACGCCGCCACGCAACATGGCGCGCGCCACCTGCGGCATGCCACAGGTTCCCTTGGTGACACCAAACACCTGAATGCCCGATTGGGCGCAACGCTTCACCACGGCTTTCGCATTGCGCTCAATGCGGCTGAGATCAATGGTGATTTGCGGACCGGACATCTTGTTTCCTAGTTCTGGTACAGCAGGCCCTGCGGATCGATTTCAGGTTTTCGCCCCGCCACGAGATCGCTCACAAATTTCCCGGAACCACAGGCCATGGTCCAGCCGACATGACCGTGGCCCGTATCAAGATAGAGATTTGAATAGCGCGCGCGGCCATGGACGGGCACGGAATTTGGCATCATAGGCCTGAAGCCCGCCCAAAGCTCCGCCTTGCTTTCATCAATCAAACCGGGGAATAGGTCGTGGGCCGTCTTGAACAGGGCGTTGAAGTCAGATGGCTTGTGGCTGCGGTCAAAGCCTGCAAATTCCGCCGTCGATGCCATGCGCAAACGATTGCCAAGGCGCGAGTAGGCAATGAGCCTGTCTTCATCGACGCCGCCCATGGTCGGCCCCTCATTGCCGCCAATTGGCATCGTGGCGGTGTATCCCTTGACGGGGTATACGGGGAGATCAATGCCAAGCTTGCGGCCCATGAGACCGCTTTCCGGCCCGAGGGAAAGCACCACGGCATCGCAGGGCGTGGCGCCCTTGCTGGTTTTTACGGCGCGCACGGCATTGTCTTCGATGTCAAGGCCTTCAACAGTGGTGTCATAAACAAATTTCACACCGAGATTTTTGCTCGACCAATCGGCGAGTGAGCGCACGAAAAGGCGCGAGTCACCTGTCTGATCCATTGGCGAATAAATGCCACCTGCGAGTTGGTCTTTCACGGCGGCAAGGCCCGGTTCGATTTCGACAAGCCTGTCACGGTTGGCGATTTCAATTTCCAGGCCGCGGTCGGCGATGAACTGCATGTGCTTGGCGCCAGCATCGAAGCTTGCCTGCGAGCGGTAGAAATAGACGATGCCCTTGCGCCGCTCATCGTAGGTGATGCCGGTTGCTTCCGAGATTTCATTGATGCATTGGCGCGCATAGAAGGCGAGCCGGAGCTTCACCGCCGTATTGGCATGGGCCCGGGCCGTGGTGCATTGGGCGAGGAAACGCAGGGTCCATATGATGAATTGCGGATCAAGGCTGAAATGAACTTTGATGCCGAGGCCCGGCGTGTAAAGCGACTTAATGAAAGTGGTGAGTGCGGCAGGCGAGGCCCAGGCGGTGGAGTCACCGGGAGACACTAGTCCCGCATTGCTTTGGCTTGTGCCCATCGCTGAATCCGCATGGCGCTCGACAACCGTGACGTCGTGGCCATCTTTCGCCAAGTAATAGGCCGCCGCCGTTCCGACAACGCCGGCGCCAAGCACCATGATTTTCATAACGCACCCTTGGGAATGTGAACCCGTTTAAGCAGCGGCGCCCGGCCGACGTTTGCTGTTTCATCAAAGCTGATGGTGTGGCTGCCTTCGGTGAAGACGGCGCAGGATTGCGGCCAGCGCGTGCCTGGCCAGATCAGTTCGGCGGAAGCCGTGGCAGGATAATACATCGCCGTATAGAGCGTGCCGTAGCCGCGGCCGTAGTTCGTTTGATAGACGGGCGGCAGCATGAAAGCCTTGAGCATGGCTTCCGCGTCTATGTTGTGATTGAGGGCGGCAGTGAGGGCCTGTTCGCGTTCCACGGATTTTGTCGCATCGGCATGGCGCTGCCATTCCACCTTGTGCTGGTGATTGGTTGTCACCAAAAGGTTCACAACTTCCGTTTTGCGATCAGGGCTCACGAATACCGTGGCGTGATTTCCTTTCGCGTCCATGAGCGCCACGTTATAGGCCATGTGCACAGGGATACGCTTGAGCATTGCCACTGCTTCTGAAACCGTTCGCGCAAATTCCAGAACATAGCGGAGCATGATTGGGATTCCGAAACCCCTGCCCGATGTCGTGCGCCCGCCGAAGGCGAGTGACACGGCAAGGCCGTCCTCATTGATGCCATCGAGCACGCCCCACAAGCAATCTACCACTCCCAGCACGCGCTTGCCATTCAGCCGCGAGGCGAACCACGTGCCCTCGATAAGTTGCGGGCTGTAGTCATAATTGCGGATGAGAACCGGCGTTGGCCCCGCAACAATCGCCTGCGAACAGCCGCCGACATAAGTCGGCGGGCACCACATGGAGAGAAAACGCGCTTCCAGATCGCCGCCGCCCGCCATTTCAACAATCGCCTCATAGGCCGGCAACAATTCCGGCATGTGGGCCTTCAGGGACTTGAGGCTCGCCAGATAGGTTGGGCGTGAGCGTATGCCATCCCTGAGGAACCAGCGGCTATAGGCATGCCAGTGGCGGTCATAGACGGTGCGCCATTTCGGCCCCGGCCTGTCTTCGGCAATCGCTTCAAACACAATATCCATCAAACCTACAATATCTTGAATGAACCCGCAGCGGGAGCCTCTTCGCGCTGCGCTTCAACCAGCGGCTTTGCCGCATAGAGTTTCTTGATGCCGCGGATCCAGTTGCGCGCCCGGTCATTCAGGTCGAAATCATCGCCCATGACGCGGCCACGGGTGATGAGAATGCCGAGGTCGGCTCCTTCATAGCGGTAGTCGCCGGGGCCGGTGATGCGGAGGAAAAAGGCTTCACGCTCGGATTCAATCGCCTGACGGTCGTAGTCAAAACGGTCATAGGACACGGTGCCGTCAATCGCCATCTTGTAAACGCCGGTGGGTGGCGCGTTGGTGACGATGTCCACGTTTTCGCTGGTTGATTTGATCACCAGCTGTGACCATGAATCGATGAATTCCTTCTGGGCCCAGCGGGTGTTCAGTTCCTCAACATCGATCTTGTATTTGAGGCCGCTGAATTCCATGAGGTGGAAGAGAAACAATGGCGCATCGGCATAGGCGAAGGCCGAGTGGTTGGTAATGGAACTTGCTCCGCAAATGCGCGGGTTGAGTTCGCCCAAATAAACTTCGCCATCCTTCTCGTCGATGAGGAAATCGAGATCGAAATAGCCGCGGTAACCTTCCTTGATCAGCTGGTTGCCGAAGCGGTAAGCCATGTCACGGGCTTTGTTGCGAATGCGTTCGGAAAAGGCACCGGGGAAAATTTCATTGCCGCACCAGCCGCCCTTATAGGGCGTCAATTCCTTGCGGCCCACCACTTCAGTGAGCAGCGGCCCGACAAGCGTGCCTGAGCGCGTGGCGCAGGCTTCCATGGTCGCGCCCCGGCACTTGATGCGCTTCATGATCTTCACTTCGCTTTCGGCGCCAAGCTCCTTGGCGTGGCGGTCATATTCCTGTTCGTTGGAAATGAAGAACGTCGTGTGGCCAGAATCGCCGAAAGCCGTCTGCACCACGAGGTCAGTGCCGATTCCTGCCTTCTTGGCGGATGTCATCAATTGCTCAAAGGTCTTGGCAGGGCCAAGCGTATTGGGAACGGACGCCACCTTCGCCTTGTTGCCGATGCGCACGGTTTCCATCTTGTTGTCGCAGCGCTGGCGGAGCTTGGCCTTGGGAAACCACACCTCAAGGCCAATGTCCTTGCAGATCGCTTCCGTTTCCTCATCGAACATCAGGAAGGTGGCCACCGGCTTGCCACCGCGGCGCTGAACCTGGTCCACCACATCCTTGTGCTGGAGCAGATAATTGTTGATGTCCTCAATCGATTCAAATTCCGCGTGCGGCTGCCTTGACGGCACGATCACCTTGGGGTGCCGGCCATCAAAGCAATCGATGTAGCTGACGAACTTGAAATTCCGCACCCATTGGTCAATGCCGAGCAGATTGAAATTGGTGGCCGAAATGAAATAGATCGGCCGCTCATTGCGGTGCATGACCACGCGAAGGTCCGAGACATTGCGGATGGTTTTGATTTGCATTTTCTCCCCTTAATTCACGCTTGAAGCCGCGTGGTTTTATGTTTGACTTCGAGATAGGCGGAAAGGCCCCAGGGGCCGAGCTCACGGCCAATGCCGCTGGCCTTGAAACCACCCCATGATGTTTCGACAAAAATTGTTTGCGGGCTGTTGATCCAGACATGACCCGCTTCCACCGCATCGGCCACGCGCTGGGCCTTTTCGGAGTCACTGCTCACGATTGTTGCCACCAAACCGAAGTCGCAATCATTGGCAAGAGCGATGGCTTCTTCTTCACGCTCAAAGGTTTGCACGCAGAGGACGGGGCCAAAAATTTCTTCGCGCCAGAGCGGACTTGTCGATGGAACGTCAACGAAGATAGTG
>JAHFPK010000474.1 GCA_023266715.1 Hyphomicrobiales bacterium
ATCCCCATGTCACAACCCCACGCGACGATCATAGGCGCTGGCATCGTCGGCGTTTCCAGCGCCGCATTTTTGCAGCGCGCGGGTTTTCGCGTCACAATCATCGACAGACTGCCGCCGGGCGAAGGCTGTTCCTTTGGCAATGCGGGCGGCATTGCCTTTGCTGAAATCGTGCCGGCGATTCATCCCCGCATCCTGCTGAAGATTCCGGGCTGGCTTATGGATCCGCTCGGCCCTCTCACTATCAGGTGGTCCTATCTGCCGAAGGCATTGCCATGGTTTTTGGCGGCGGGGCGCAATGCCATGCCATCGCGGGTTGCGGCGATCACCGAGGCCCGCGCCAATCTCGCACTTCGGGTTGTGGCGGATTTTGAAACGTTGTTGCGGGATGCCGGAAGCGCCGAATTGCTGAAGTACGAGGACACGTTGCGGCTCTATGACAATGAGCGGCAGTTTGCTTCGGAGGCCAATGAGCGCGAGATCAAGAAAACCTATGGCTATGAGATGAAACGGCTGAGCGGGGGCGAGTGCCGCGAGCTTGAGCCAGCACTGTCGCCGCACATTCATTGCGGGGTTTTCCACGGCGGTTGGTATTTTGTCACTGATCCGGAACGGACGGTTAAATCCATCGCAACATATGTTATGCGCAATGGCGGCGAATTTATCGCTGACGATGTTATGAAGATTGAGCGGGAAGGCAACAGCGCGACGTCGCTTGTGTTGAAATCGGGAATGCAAATCACACTCGACAAGCTCGTCATTTGCGCAGGTGCCTATTCCCATCTCCTTGCCAAACAACTCGGCGAAAAAGTTTTGCTTGAGGCAGAGCGCGGCTACCACATGGTTCTGCCAAATTCTGGCGTCAAGCTTTCGCGTTCGCTCACCTATGCGCGAACCCCGGGCACGGCAACGCCCATGGACTCGGGCTTGCGGCTTGCGGGCTCCGATGAATTTGCGGGCCTTGAGGCGGAACCGAATTGGGCCAGGGCAGATGCCCTGTGGAAAATCTTCAAGAACATTCTGCCCAAGCTCAATGAGCCGGATTCCGCCACGACGCGCTGGATGGGCCGCAGGCCCGGCACGCCGGATTCATTGCCGGTCATCGGTCCCTCAAAAACGGTTTCAAATGTCTGGTATGGATTTGGCCACAGCCACCTGGGCCTGACCTGGGGGCCTTCAACCGGACGCCTCATCAGCGAGCTCATGACCGGTTCCAAGAGCAATATTGATCTGGCGCCCTTCCGCGTTGATCGATTCTAACCCCTGCCTTTGACAAAGTGGGACATGAGCCTCACTTTACCGGCTAACCGACTGATTTGCGAGATTGAACATGGCTCATGAAGCGCCGCCAACCATCCATCTGAAAGACTATCGGCCCGCGCCCTACATCATTGATGGCCTGTTCCTGAATTTTTTGCTCGAACCACACGCGACACGCGTCATTTCGCGTCTGGAACTCAAGCCAAATCCCGCTACGCACGAAAAGAATGCATCCCTTGTTCTGGCTGGCGAGAAAATCAAGCTTATTGGTTTGAAGCTTGATGGTAAGGAGTTGGAGCCATCCGCTTTCGCACTCGCAGACAGCAGTTTAACAATTCCAAAGGTTCCCGCCGCGCCATTCAGCCTCGAAGTTGAAACGGAGTGCGACCCCGTCGGCAACACGCAACTCTCCGGTCTTTATCAATCAAACGGCATGTACTGCACGCAATGCGAGGCGGAAGGCTTCCGGCGCATCACTTACTTTTATGACCGGCCCGACGTAATGACGCGCTACACCGTCCATATGGAGGCGGACAAGGCCTCATGCCCCGTTCTCCTGTCCAATGGAAATTTCCAGGAAGGCGGCGACATCGCGGGAACCGACCGGCACTTCGCTGTCTGGCATGACCCGCATCCGAAACCAAGTTACCTCTTTGCCCTTGTTGCCGGCGATCTCGCCGGCGTCCACGACGGCTTCACGACCATGTCGGGCAAAAAAATCAAACTCGGAATCTACGTCGAGAAGGGCAAGGAGGACCGCTGCG